>JBAIYF010000113.1:0-1741 GCA_037916115.1 Anaerolineales bacterium | reverse complement strand
TATGTTCGATTGATATATGTGATCACCAGGGGTTGACCACTTCGACACCCGCAGCGGTGAACCCGCTGTCATCCATGGTGACCAGCACAAGGCGGTGGACAAGAGCCGTGGCAACAAGCATCGAGTCTACTGCGGGTAAATTGATGTCCATCCCTTCGAGCCGGGCATAGACCTCCCCCCAGCGGGTCATGACCTTGGTGTCAAGCGGAAGGATGTGCCCGTCAAAACGCGGCAACAATTGCTCGCGTACCCAGGTATTCACCGCAGACCTGCGTTGGGGCGAATATATTTTTTGAATGGCGCGTGTTATTTCCCCGATGGTGATAACGCTCAGGTACATGTCTTCCTGGGCAAGTGAGTCAACAAAATCGACTACGTTTGGGTTTGGGTTTTGAGATATGAGCTCTGAAACAACACTTGTATCGAGCAGATACTTCATAACTCGATTCCCTTGCGCGGCATGGACTTGTCTCTACTAAGATCGAGGTCCAATCCTGCAAGGGGAGAAGTGCTGAAAAACTCAGAAAGTTTTCCTTGTGATTTTCGCAGTTTCTCATATTCGGAATATGAGATCACCACTGCGGTTTTCTCCCCGTATTTTGTAATGACTTGTGGTCCTTGCTGTAACGCGAGCATAATGACTTCACTTAATTTGTTTTTTGCGTCTTGTATTTGCCATTCGGCGATCATGGAAGAAAATCCTTTTCTGGCTAGTCTGTCTATCTTATGTATTTATTCTAACCCTTTTGGTCTGAATATGTCAAAAGGTTTGGATTGCAATTTTGTCAACAAATTGCGGATAGCCAAATGTAGTGACTCTTTGCCTGCCCCAACAAACCTGTAAACCTTACTTCTCGCCTTGTGCTATAAAATGCAAAAAATACCCAAGGAGGGGGCAATGCAGAACCCCAAATCCACCAAACCATATGAATTATTTGAGCCAGTAAAAGTTTTCATCGCCTTGATGCTTGCTGTGTTGTTCTATCTGATTCCAATTGCTTACCCAGTGCAGAAAGAGGAAATGATCAGTGGAGAGATAAGCCCGGTTCATACATTGTTTGCAACGAGCGCGGATGCTGCCCTTTCAACTGCATCAAATGCTTGACGTATGACCCAAATGTGTGGCCCCGCGACTGCCTGACCTGGTACTGCGATGCTCAATGCGAAGAGCAACCTGGCGGTGGTGGACCGAATTATTCTCCGCCTACGATCGCTCACACCCTCAACTGCGCCCAAAGCGGGCTGAACAACTGGTGCATTGGCGCGCTCAGCATTGATTTGAACGCCTCCGACCCGCAAGGGCAATCTATCATCATCAGCGGCGATGTAAATGGGCAAGCCTTCACTTGCACCACCAACCCCTGCACCCTCAACCTACCCGAAGGGATTGGAGCCGTTAACTACAAAGCGGATTCCGCCACTGGACTCTCCGCCAACGGTTCGACTTCTTATTATCTGGATGTCACCACCCCGCAGATTAGCGGAAGTGTAAACGGATCAAATGGTAACTCAGGCTGGTACATCACCCAAGCCGTGGCTTCCGCCTCCGCCTCAGACAAAGTATCAGGACTCGCATCGTTTGAAGTTAGCATAAATGGATCGCCGTTTAACGTTTTCCAATCTCCGATCTCTTTCAACGATGGTATTCATAGTATTCAGTTCCGCGCCACAGACAACGCAGGCAATGTGACCGAAACCGCAGTACAAGAGATCAAAGTGGATACGGTTGCACCTGCGCTCA
>JBAIYF010000112.1:0-6275 GCA_037916115.1 Anaerolineales bacterium | reverse complement strand
TCACGCTGCTCACGATAAACATACGCCAGCAATGCGTACAACACAGACGAGTCGTGATGTTTCAAGCCCTCTTCACAAGTGGAAATCGCTGAGTTGTAGTCGTCCTGCTGAATGTATGCCGTGCAATACCATACCCAGCCGGTCTCGCTGAGGGTTTCAGTACGACCGAAGGCGTCAACAGAGGCAGAGAAATCCCCTGCCCGCGCAAAATTGATTCCAGCACGTTCGTAAAGATCCCGAACCCAAAAAACATAGCGGGCAGTCTGAAAATATGCCTGAGCAGCAGAGAGATGCTCGCCGCGCTCCTCCAGGTCTTTTGCCCGCTCCACATTAAGATACCCGCTAGTAAACACAGAAATCGCGGCGGCAAGAACAAGGGCAAGCCCGATAAAAATCGGGGTTTTCTTTTGATGCAGCATGATAACAATTCTAAGCGATTATATTCAACTGGCAGTATAATCACGAGTAGATGAGTGACTTCGTACAACAAGCCTTAAACCAACTCACTGTCCCCCCCGGAGACCTGATCTATTACATTGTTCTGGTGTTCGTGGTCGCGGGGGCGTTCCAGTCTGCGCTTAACCACTGGCAAATTAGCGAGTTCCCACAGGCAAAACGCGCATATATTGGTTTTGGTATTCTGCTCACCGCACAGTTGATCATGTTCCTTCTGAGCGGGTTGGGTTGGCAGAATATTTTAGAACCCAAGGTCGTTTTGCCGCCCATGGACCGCGCTTTTTTGGTTTTCAGCATCATCTGGATCACCTGGCTTTACGGATTCCCCGAACCAAACCGCCAGGCAGATGCCGCTGCGATCTTGCTTAGTATGTTCACGATCACTGCCATGGGGCTAAGCCTGCTTTCGTGGCAGCAACAGGTAGCAGACCCTTCCACAGCCATCAGTTACAACCTGTCTTTGGATGACTTTATCTGGCAAATTGGTTCGATCGTCATTGCATTACTTGGCATTGTCGTTCTAGCCATCCGCAAACCGGATGGGAAATGGTACGGCATATTGCTGTTATCTCTTGGAGCGCTGGGGCACACCGGACAATTGTTACTGGGTTTGGAGGGCGAATATTCCGGCATTGTACGTTTGACATACATGGCGGCTTTCCCCATTCTCCTAACGCTTCCTCAGCGTTTTTCAACCCAGAACGAATCTGTTCCGTTGCCCGCCAAACCAACCACCATGAAAGTAGATACGGTTGGTCGTCCCGAGCGCAGGCGCTATAGCACTGATCCCAAGACCTTCCATACACTGCTGGCAGTGGCTGCAGAAAACAATTCCACCAAAATGAGCCAGGCACTGACCCGTGCCATTGCTCAAACAATGCTGGCGGACTTGTGCTTCATGATCTATCTAACCGACAACAACAACCAAATGCAGATCGCAGGCGGTTATGACTTGATCCGCGAAGATGCCTTGGATGGCGGATCTCTCTCGAAAAATGCGATTCCCATGCTGGCAAATTCCATCCAGCGCGGACGTGCCCTACGCCTGCCTGCCAGCAGTACATCGGCAGATATAAAGGGACTCGGCGACATCCTCGGACTCGCCAACCCCGGTCACCTTTTGTATGTGCCCATCCTCACACCCGAAAAGGAAACCTTGGGCGGCGTCCTTTTACTCTCTCCATATTCTGACCGTACATGGAGCGCGGAAGACCAGGCGTTCCTTGCCAATATCACCGCCTCACTCGTGCCGATCATTCAACGCAACCAGAAGATCAACAAACTGGAAGCACAAAGCGACTTGGCACGTATACAGGTGGCAGACCTGGAAGAGCGGGTCAAGCTGTTAAATCAACAGCTCGAAGCTGCCAGAGCAGACACGGAAAAAGCAAGCACGGCAGATGTAGCGTCTTTGCGGGCAGCGCAGGAAGAATCCCAGAGCATCATCGAACAGTTGCAGCGCGAAAACTCGGAACTGCGCGCCGGCAAGAACCTGCCTTCCCTGCAGGCTGAGAAAGAATTGAAAGCTACACTGCAAGAAGTTGCCATTCTGCAAACCCAACTTGCAGAAGCAAACATGAAAATTCTTGAACTGGAAAAGGGTCAGGTTACCGCCAAGAACACTGAGCAGGCGGAAGTGATCGCTTCCATTTCGCAGGAATTACGCCAGCCGCTTTCTTCAATTGTGGGATATACCGATCTGTTACTCGGCGAGTCGGTTGGCATTCTTGGGGCGCTTCAAAGAAAATTTGTTGACCGCATCAAGGTGTCCACGGAACGTATCCGCAACCTGACAGACGACATGATCCAGATCACCACGCTGGCAACAGATCTTAATCAGTTAAGCCCCGAAACAGTGGACGTCAACACTGTGATCGACAATGCCATGTCGTACACCAGTTCCCAAATTCGCGAAAAGGATATTTCCATTCACCTTGAAGTACCCAAATCGCTGACGACCATTCAGGTCAACCGCGAGGCGTTACAGCAAATCCTGATCCACTTGCTGCAGAATGCCGGGGCGGCGACACCATTTGAAGGCACCATCAAGCTCAAGGTCCAGACGGGAAGCGAGAACGGCATGGAATATGTCCAGGTGCAGGTCACCGACCAAGGTGGCGGCATCGATCCCGAAGACCTTCCGAGAGTATTTACACGCCTTTACCGCGCCGAGAATGTTTTGATCCAGGGCGTTGGTGATACAGGGGTGGGGCTTTCTATTGCCAAGACTCTTACTGAGGCACAGCGAGGGCGCATTTGGGTGGAGAGCGAATTCGGTGTAGGCTCGACCTTTAGCGTGTTGCTGCCGATCTCCAGCGACCTTTCCGCTGACAGGCAAAAAAGGAAGTAGTGATGCGAGGCATGCGCGAATTTGGGAACGCGCTTATGACAGCAGTGCTTTCCATAGTACTGACTCTTGGTTCGCTATCCATCTCGTTGGTAGGGTTTTCTTCTGATGAGGAATTCATTCCAACCAACACCGCTACTTTCATCCCTCCCCCCGTAACAGCAACAAACACCATCCCTCCCACAGCCACACCCATCATTGCGGTAGACACACCCACTGCAACGCCCACCAACACCTTGGTGCCGGTTGTTTGCCAGCCGCCCTCCGGCTGGATAGCCATCACCATTCAGTCTGGCGACACTGTGGACGGCCTTGCGGGGAGTTATCGAATTCCCCGTGAGCAACTGCTGGCAAGCAATTGTCTCATTGGCAATGAAAGTTTGATCGTTGGAAAAAGCATTTTTGTCCCCCCTGCCCCAACCAGCACAAAGATGGTATGTGTACCTGGAAGAGCCGGTTGGATTCTGGGGCATACCGTTGCAAAAGGAGATACGTTCTATAACATCGGCTCTAGATATGGAGTAAGCGCTGCGGAATTAAAATCTGCGAACTGCCGCTACAGCGACTTGATCTACGCTGGTGAGGTTTTATATGTGCCGAATGTCCCCACCCGTACACCTACAAACACCCCTCCACCCGGAGTTACGTTCACACCCGCGCCAGCATTGACCGAACCATTCACCCAGACCCCTCTACCGTTCACCTTTACGCCGGTGCCCTCAAAGACTCCTGTTCCCGAAACCCCAACAACTGCCCCCACGCCAACTGCCGTGCCCACTCAAACCGCCAGCCCAACCATTATTCCTTAGAAAATTTATTCCTGAAACACATCGATGAAAAAAAATCGCTTCTTCGCAGCGACCCTTTTTGTTGCGCTTCTGCTATCGTCCTGCGGTCCTTCCGCCCCCGCCCCCGAATCGGCGGGATTACCCTTTATCCTTGTCACATCTGCCGCTAACTCTTCTCCTACACCGACTCCTTTTCAGCCATCATTTGCGACCCCTACGCTTCCTCCTTTGGTATTTACCAATTCAAGCCCGGTTCCGCAAATTCCCATGCTGGCCTCAACTGCAACACCCCAAGCCTCACCGACAGCCACCGCCCCCATTGAACAACTATTTCCAACTCAAGCAGCACCACCTGTGCAAGCGGTGGTCAACACCCCATCCCCCCTTCAACCTCTTGCCAATACAGAAACCCTGAATTTCTTGCTAATCGGCTCTGACCGCCGCCCCAACGGAACCTCACACCGCACAGACACACTCCTGATTGCCATCGTCTGGTACAAGGAAGGGCAGGTCTCATTGATCTCCATTCCACGCGATACTTGGCTGTACATCCCCAACGTCGGCATGGACCGCATCAACACTGCATATCAATATGGAGAGTTTGGCGATTACCCCGGTGGTGGTATGGCACTCTTGAAAGACACCATCTTCCAGAATTTTGGAATTCGCATTGACCACACCGCCATGGTCGAATTTGACGGCTTTCGCCGCATCGTGGATACACTTGGCGGGATCGATGTACCCGTTGCCTGTCCCTACACCGATTGGCGGTTGATCTCCCCCGAGCTCGACCAAAACAATGAAAACAACTGGTGGCTCTACACCGTAGGACCCGGACAAGTCCACATGGATGGAGACCTTGCCCTGTGGTACGCCCGTTCCCGGTCAAAATCCAGTGACTTTGACCGGGGACGCCGCCAGCAGGAAGTGATACGCACCATATTCCAAAAAGCGCTGCAAACCGGCACATTTGGCAAGATTCCCCAACTTTATAACGACTTCTCCAGTACCGTTCTCACTGACATGGGGCTGACCGATATGCTAAGTATGGCACCTTACGCTGTCAATTTCACCAATGCCAATATCCGCAGTTATTACATCCGCCCGCCATACGTCCTACCATGGACAACCCCCGGAGGCGCCGCCGTGCTCCTGCCGCAAGATTCGCTCAACCAATTGCTTGTGGAAGCTACCACTCTGTCCACGTATGCTGCAACTCGTGAAAGCGTCACCATCGAAGTGGTCAACGGTTCCTATTTCGACACCATGGAAGCATTAGCAGCATCCCGCCTAAACTACGCCGGTTATGAAACCACCATTGGTACAGTAGATAGCCGCGACTACGGCACAACCGTCCTTGTGGACCACACGGTTGCACAAGATCCCAACCAGCGTCAGTCCATTATCAACGCACTCGGAACATACTCTGCAAATATTCTCTCCATGCCAGACCCTAACAGCAAGGTGCAGTACCGTCTCATTGTCGGCTCGGATTACCAGGCTTGTTTTCAACCTGAAGATCTATCACACTAGTACTTGCAAAAGAAAGCAGGCTCGGCTATAATCCCGCTCCGTTGGGTGCGTAGCTCAGTTGGTTAGAGCGCTTGTATCACACACAAGAGGTCCGGGGTTCGAGTCCCTGCGCGCCCACAAAAAACCGTCTGGTAAGGCGGTTTTTTTGATTCCGAAGGGTTGAACATATTTATAAAAAAACTATCAGAATCTCTCAGAACTGCTGCAAATATACCCCACACCTCTTATAATGAAATGGTATGACTTCACGAACCAACGAAACTTGGCTTTCCGATCTGCGCAGCACAGGCGCTTCACACGAAGAAGCCCTTACAGACCTGCGCGTCATTGTGCAAAAGGGGCTGCCATATGCCCTTTCCCGCTGGCTTTCCTCAGACGATCCGCTTTTCCAACCCCTGGTCGAGGAAGTGACCCAGGAGACTCTATTGCGCGTGTTAGACCAACTGGATACTTTTGAGGGTCGCAGCCTTTTCACCACCTGGGTTCATAAGATCGCTATCCGCATCGCACTGACCGAACTAAGGCGAAAACGCTGGCGAGACTCATCGCTGGATGAGCTGACTGAGAATGAAGATGCCCCACCGCCCCCTGGTCTGCTTGCAGACCCACAAGCATCACCTGAAACCTCCGCCGAACGCCGGGATATGATCGACCGGGTGCGCCGAATTTTGGAAGAAGAACTCACGCCCAAACAACGCGAGGCGCTCGTTCTATTGGGTGTACAGGATATTCCCATGGAAGAAGCCGCAAAACGGATGAAAACCAACCGCAACGCACTTTACAAACTACTCCATGACGCCCGCCTCAGACTCAAGAAACGCCTCGCTTTGGAAGAGCTTTCACCGCAAGACGTATTACTCGCCTTCGAGTCTCGCCAGTAAGATTAATTATTAATTAATCGTCCTTATCTATAGAAAATGACTATTGAAAAACTGCCCAACCCTTCACAAGACAATGCCTCAAAGCCGGATCTGACGGATGAGGTCGTTATGCGTTTCCTTAAGATCCTTGAGCAGGTCCGCGAGGAGGATCTTTCCTGTACAGACATGTACGCCAAGTTGGACGAGTTCGTAGAAAACGAGATCAAAGGCGGCACAGACGCAGAAAAACTCACCCCGCTCATCAATGAACATCTCGACATGTGTTCAGAT
>JBAIYF010000111.1:0-4003 GCA_037916115.1 Anaerolineales bacterium | reverse complement strand
GGGAAAGCCGGGCGTGAAACCCATCATGTAGACGGTGTACTCGCGTTCGCTGTGCAGGCGAATCAGTTCGGAGGGAGATAAGGCTAGGGTTGTCGCAGCAGGCTCAAGGTCTGGACCGGAGGCGTTGCCATAGAGGACGGGAATCTCCAAGCGGCGGGAAGGTCTGTGAGTCGACTCATCCAACTGTGAGATTTTTTCCTCGATCAGATTTTTGATTTGGTCGTAGGTTGTTCCAAGCGGGTCGTAGTGGACGAGGAGTGTGCAGTAAGCAGGGACGGTTTCAACGACGGTGGGGATGGTTTGCAGGAGCGCGCTCAGGGCGTGGACGCGTTGGTTGAGGATGGGGTCGATCGCGTCGCCGAGTTGGATGAGGATCGCGGAGTCGCCGAGCGGCTTGAGCATGTCAGCGGGTGAAGATGGAGATGGACTCGATGTGATAGGTTTGCGGGAAGAGGTCGAAGGGCGTGACGTGTTGGAGGGTGTAGCCGCCTTTGATGAGTCGCGCCGCGTCGCGTGCGAGGGTGGATGGGTCGCAGGAGACGTAGGCGATGACCTGCGGGTTGATCTGGAGAATCGCGTCGAGAGCGAATTTATCGATGCCAGCGCGGGGTGGGTCAACGATCATGTGAATGGGTTCGGTCAGTTGCGGGGCGAGGGCGGGCAGGATTTCTTCGGCGGTGCCTTCGTAGAGTTCGATGTTGTCGAATTCGTCTAGGTTGATGGTGAAGTCTTCGCAGGAGGATGGGACAGATTCGATGCCGATGACTTTGGCGTATTTGCTGGCAAAGAATTTGCTGAATAAGCCGACGCCGCAATAAATATCTAGTAGATTGGTAGATTGGGAAGTTGGGGGATTGGGAGATTGGTGAATTGGTAAATTGGTGAGGAGGTGTTGCACCATTTTTTCTGCCATTTGGGTGTTGACTTGGAAGAAGGATGGCGCGGAGACGTGAAAATCTTTGCCGAGGATTTGAATGGTGAGTGCGTTGCTGCCAGCGATGACGACGGGATGGTCTTCGTAGATATGAACGATGGAGATGTCGGCTTCGATCTCGAGTTCGGGCGTCTCTTCGGTTTCAGATTCGAGGATGAGCATGAGGTCATCGTCTGCGCCGGAGCGGAGGGAGACGCGCTCGAGGTTCATGCGCGATTCAAATTGCAGGTCGTTGCGGAAGGCGTCAATGGCTGCTTCGGGAAGATGGCATTCTTCGATGGGCAGGGTTGCGTTGCCTCTGGCGTTGATAAAGCCGACCTTGCCATCATCGGTGAGATGAAATTGGACGTGGTTGCGGTAGTTCCACTGGTCGGGTGAGGCGACTGTTGGTTGAACGGGCGGATTTTCGATCTTGCCGATGCGTTGAAGTTGGTCACGCAGAATGTCTGCTTTGGCAAGGAGTTGTTTTTCGTAGGGCAGGTTTTGGTAGTGGCATCCGCCACATTGGGTGAAGTGTTTGCATTTGGCTGTGATGCGGTCTGGAGAAGGTTTGAGGATTTCAAGAATCTCGCCACGAGCGAAATTTTGTTTTTCTTGAGTCAGTTGAATCCGAACCGTCTCGTCGGGTAAGCCGAAGGGAACGAAGACGGCGCGGCCGTCTGAGAGACGTCCCATCGCTTCGCCGCCATAGGTGAGTTTTTCAAGGGTGATTTGGTGAGTTGACATTTTTATCCACGAAGAGTACGAAGTTGCACGAAAAACAGCAGGGTGATTATACGTCAATAAAAAAGAGGAAAGACTGGAACAGTCTTTCCTCTTTCGTCTTTCTTCAATTTAACTACTTTAAAATGAATGAAAGCACCACAAGCACCGTAATGAAGAACCCGGCGAGAATGCCGATGCGGGCAAGATCCTTCTTGATCAGGCTGTAATCGGGGTTGAACTCGAACTTTTGGGAAGGCTGGTTCGCGATCGACACAGTCGGGGTGGGGCGTTTGTTTTTCTTTGCCATTTTTATTTCTCCTATTTCTTTATGTAGGGTAGCCCCTACGAATTAATTTTGTAATCGCGCAAAGACCACAATGCGCTGATCGTTGACAAGATATGGGTAGCACGAAATGAGTGTGACCGTCGGTGAATTGGTGGGCGCCATCACTTCCACGGCGGTCGGCTCGACGAGCACAGTACGGTCCACGATGTAGATGTACTGGCGCTGCTGGGTGTAGATGATGACCTGATCGCCGGGGACAAGCCTGTCGAGATAGCGGAAGATCTCACCATATACATCATTGTGCGCCGAGAGCACGAGGTTGCCGTCACGTCCTGGAGGAGTTGAGCCAATATACTGCCCAACCCCCTTCTTCAACTGTTCCCAGCCATCGCCTTGTACCACGGGCGCATCCACGTTAATGGAGGGTATCTGAATACGCACGGCCTGGTCGGGTGCGGCGGTGGGCACAGGGATATTCGAAAGCGATTGCACCATTGGCAGCAGATGGGCAGGGATCTCCGCTTCGTTAGGGCGGGTATTGCCTTGCGCGTCGGGCGGGGTGTGGCCTGAGGGCAGCACCACTGCCATCACCAACGGCGTCGGCTCGGGGGTGACGGGATTAAGCGCTGAAACCACTTCGTCGTTCAATGTGCGCAAGAGCCCAACACCGTTCAAGATCACGACCACCAAGCCGAGGATGGCGAGCACTTCCACGCCAAGCAGGAAACGGTCCAAAATTTTTCGCTGCGGGGAGACGGGAGCCGGTTCAGGCGCAGGGACGGCTGATTCTGCTGTATCAATCGTCGGCGAAGCTGGAGGCGAATCCACGTTAAGATCAGGCGCAAGGGATACCACACGTCCTGTTCGGCGGTAGTGTTCCAGGCGATCTTTGCGCGCGCCGCGGCGTTTTTCCACCAACAAGCGGCGAAGTTCCTCCACTGAGAGTTCTTCGGGCGATTTTCTGCGTGCCATAACGCGGGGATTATACCGCAGGGGATTGTCAATTTATGGGACAGTGATATAATGTCCGTCCGTGCGGGCGGGTAGCTCAGTTGGTTAGAGCATCGCGTTGACATCGCGAAGGTCGTAGGTTCGAGCCCTATCTCGCCCACTAATTTAAAAATCTAAACGCGTTGACCGAGACGAGTATGTGGTCAAGTCCCTGACAGGGAGAAGAAGCCAATGATTGAGAGTTTCTTCAAGGGACAACACAGAAAACCACTCGCGAGCGTAACCCTGAAATCGAAAGACAGTATGGGAAACGAATGGCTTCGTTATCAGCCTAAGAGATACTCTGAAGTTCAGGGTAAATCGGGTGGAACCGCGTGAAGTAAATTCTCGCCCCGTGTTCGGGCGAGTTTTTGTTTTAATCCCATTCAGGGAATTAGGAGGTCGCCATGACTGAAGATAGCACTACCCATACTCGACGGCGCCTCGGAGGTTGTTTGTGACTGCTTTCCTCTGAGACGCGAACACTACTCTCAAAGCAGTTACGAACAAAAGAAAGGAAAAGAAAATGGCACAAATTACGGAAAAATACGAAGAGTCCTATCTCTACAAGATCCGTCACTCCACGGCGCATGTGATGGCGCAAGCCGTGATGGAGATGTTCCCCGACGGGAAGCCAACCATTGGTCCGCCAGTGGAGAATGGTTTTTATTACGACTTTGACCTGCCGCGCAACCTGACGCCCGAAGACCTTGAGCAGATCGAGAAGCGTATGCGTCAGATCGTGCAGGGCAAGCATGACTTCAAGAAGACGGTTATCTCGGCAGAAGAAGCAAAGAAGATCTTTGCCGACCAGCCCTATAAATTGGAATTGATCGAAGGTTTGGAAAAAGGCGGCTTTGACGAGTACGGTAATCCGCTCAAGGAGAAGCCGGAGATTTCCATTTATCAGCAGGATACGTTCACGGACCTGTGCCGTGGTCCGCATGTGGCGAACACGAAAGAGATCAAGCCGGATGCCTTCAAGCTGATGTCTGTGGCGGGTGCGTACTGGCGCGGCGACGAGAACAACAAACAGTTGCAGCGTCTGTACGGCACGGCTTGGGAGAACAAAAAGCAGCTTGAAGATT
>JBAIYF010000110.1:0-6946 GCA_037916115.1 Anaerolineales bacterium | reverse complement strand
GAAATCCACTTTGTCAGGTGCGACGCACCCTTTCAAGGAGCGAAACACAATGGGCGTTATGATGCAAACCTTCTATTGGGACTGTCCCAAAGAAGACGGCAAAGAATTTCAATGGTGGAACTACATCCACCGCGAGATACCGGGGCTGGCAAAGGCAGGCTTTACATCGCTCTGGCTTCCGCCCGTCCACAAGGCGGCGAATCTCTTCGGACCCTCCATGGGCTACGACCCCTACGACTATTACGACCTCGGCGAGTTCGACCAGAAAGGCACCATCCCCACCTGGTTCGGCACCCGCCAGGAACTGGACGCGCTCATCGCAAGCGCACACAAGCACGGGCTAAGTGTGATCGCGGATATGGTCCTCAACCACAACTCCGGCGCCGACGCGCAGGAAGTCAACCCCATCACCGGTCAACCACGCTGGACGGTCTTCAACGTCAAAAGCGGACGCTTCCCGCGCAACTGGGAGTCCTTCCACCCCAGCATGTACGAAAGCTGGGATGAAATGACCTTCGGCGACATGCCCGACCTCTCACACCGCAACCCCTACGTCTACAGCGAACTGCTCAAGCTCGCGCGCTGGCTCATCGAAGAAGTCGGCTTCGACGGTTTCCGCTACGACTTCGTCAAAGGCTTCGCCGCCAACACCGTCACCGCCATACAGGAATACCGTTACATGAAGAACGGCGCCTATCACAGACCCTTCGGCGTGGCAGAATATTGGGATAACGCCAGCAACACCCTGCACTGGGTCAATGAAGCCAACGAAGCCAATTACAACCCGGTCGACGCCTTCGACTTCCCCCTGCGCGAACTGCTCAAAAGCATGTGCGATACCTACGGCTTCAGCCTCAAGAACCTTGTCTATGGCGAATCAGTCTTGAAAGCCCAGCCGCAAAGCGCCGTCACCTTTGTCGAGAACCACGACCTGCGCGATGAAGGGCGCCCCATCACCAACGACAAACTGCTCGCCTACTCCTACATCCTCACCCACGAAGGCTATCCCTGCGTCTTCTGGAAAGACTACTTCAACTACAACCTCGCCCTGCGCGATACCCCCAACGGCATCGACGCGCTCGTCAGCGCCCACGAAAAACACGCAGGCGGCGACACCTCCGTCCTGTATCTCTCCGATGACCTCTACATCATGCAGCGCGGCGGTCATGGCGACCAAAAGGGATTGATCTACGTCCTCAACAACCGCGGCGACGACTGGCGCGGCGAATGGGTCAATACCAAATGGATTCGCGCCTCATTCCAACCCGTGGCTTGGTGGGGCAAAAATGACCTTTCCCGCCCCGCCGACCAATCCACCAACTCCGACGGACGCGGACAATTCTTCGCCCCCGCCCGCGGCTACGCCGTCTACGCCTTGAAATGAATCAACACCGCCAGGCACATGAAGAGCGCAAAGAAACAAACCACAGATAAACGCAGATAAAGTGGATAAGAAAAACTTTTTACAGATGTATTTATCCCAAAATCGGCGTTCATCTGTGTCTATCTGTGGTTAATTACGATCTCATCGCGTCCTTAGCGTGCCTGGCGGTTCATTTTTTTCTGCCCTTAACCACTCAATCTACCAACTAACACTCCCCATCCTCGCCCACATAACAATAATCCCCCTGAAACAACTGCCAGTCGCTCATCAGCTTTTCCAGTTCCTTAATATACGGACGGATCTCTTCGCCGCTGAAGATCTTGTCGTTATTGGTCAGCACCGGCAGCGCACGTCCGCTGAACAGCGTCCCAGCCTCAGCCGGGTCCACAATCACCCGGTCGTAGCCCAGCACCATCTCACGGAACTCCGCCTCAATCGTATCGGCTTCCGCACTCATCTCTTCACGATATAGTTTGATCATCTGCTCAACTCCTTCACGCTACAGACGATCCCACTCCAAAAATTCTTCCAACCACCAACCAGCAACCAGCAACTATAATCCCCCCATGACCACACCCATCCACGAAAAGCTCAAAGCCCTGCTCGAACAACACCATGCCCAATACCGCGTCATCGAACACCAAGCCGAAGGGCGCACCGAACTCATCACCCAGATCCGCGGCAACCGCATTGAACAAGCCATCAAATCAATGGTCGTGCAGGTGCGCATGAGCAAAAAGGAAAACCTCTACGCCCTCGCCAATGTCCCCGGCGACTGCCGCGTAGACTTCAACGGCATCAAAGCCCACTTCAACGCAGACTCTGTCGCCATGGCGCACCGTGACAAAGCCGAAGCCCTCACCGGCTGCACCATCGGCTCCATCCCACCCTTCTCCTTCAATGAACAACTCATCGTACTGGCAGACCCGAAGATCAAAGAGAACGAAGAGGTCGTCTTCAACGCAGGCAGCCTTGAACGCTCCATTTTCATGCGCATGGACGATTACTTCCGCATCGTCAACCCGCAGATCGCAGCCATCGCCATCCGGGGAGTATAAGCACCGAAAGGAATTCCATGTACGAACACCATAAGCAACCGCTCGCAAAACGGTCCGTCTTTGCAAAACGCCTCGCACTTAATGGAATGGTCGGCATGTTCCTGCTCCTGTTCTCGCTCGGCATCGGCATGCTTGGTTATCACTTCCTCGAAGGTCTTTCCTGGCTCGACGCGCTGCTCAACGCCTCCATGATCCTGGGCGGCATGGGACCCATCAACGCATTGCAAACCCCTGCCGGAAAGATCTTTGCATCCTTTTACGCGATATATTCCGGAGTGATCTTATTGGCGGCAGTTGGCATTTTGGCGGCTCCCATCTTTCACCGCTTTATGCATCACTTTCACCTGGCAGAAGACAGCTAACGCAGGCACCAACCCAAATACATGGAAAACGGAAAGTAGAGTCAACAAATGGAACAACCGCTGGATAACACCCCCATTCAACCTGACCCAACACAGACCCCGCCTCCTCCCCCGTCCGCACCTGTTGCATGGACCCTGGCAGATACCTGGCTCGGGCTTGCATTGATCATCCTTATCATCGCTGGCTTTCTGCTGGGAACGTCTCTCCTTGAACCCTCACGCAGCACCTCCATCTTCGTCGTTGCCGTCTTTGAATTTCTCCTGCTCATCCCCATTGCCGTCATATTTTTATGGCGCAAAGTTTCATGGATGGAGCTCGGTCTGCAACGCTTCGATGGCAAGACCCTCGCCATCGGCTGCGGACTCTTAATGGCGGTCTATTTCCTGGTGCTGGTCAACAACCTCATCATGGTCGCATTGGGCATCACAACCCAGGCAGATGTGGTCTTCGAACTGCTCGGCGAGATCGAATCGCCGCTGCTGTTCGCGTTCGTCACCGCCTTCGTCGCCCCGCTGACCGAGGAACTCTTCTTCCGCGGCTTTCTCTTCAAGGGCTTCCGCCAGCGCTACGGCTGGGTCAACGCCCTGCTGCTCAGCTCGTTCATCTTTGCCCTCTTCCATGGGCAGGTCGCCACACTCATCCCCACCTTCCTGCTCGGCGCACTCTTCGCCTACCTGTACCAACAAACCGACTCGGTCTTTCCCGGCATGATCCTGCACTTCCTTGTCAACGCCGTTGGGGCATGCGTCCTTCTGGCAGCCAGTCAGTTCGGCACGCTCTAGGCTGCGGAGACTTTCCCCTTGCAAGCCATATTGACTCTGAATTCTCCCGTCCTATAATTAAGATAGGTGGAAATAAACGCAAAAGATATGACATATTCGCGGAGGTCGATATGGCTGCAAAGTTTCATTCCGTGTACACCGCTCGATACAACATGCCAAACATTTGTGTTGCCTGCGGTTCAGAGAACACCAGCGGGCACATCCATGCGGGCAAATCCAGTTGGAATGGAAAGCAAAATATCTCACTCGAATTCCCCCTCTGCGCAGAATGTGATGCCATTCAAAAGACCCAGATAAAACGTGCAAGATGGCTGGCGCTGCTCGCAACCCTGGGAGCAATATTTGGGTGCGTACTATCCGCAAATCTGATCATCGACTCCAGCGGGCACTCAAACGGATTGGCAGCCCTGCTCTTCGCCGCGGCAGCCTTTCTTTTTATCTTTTGGGGGCTGCGCAAACCATTCACCACCCGCGGTATGACCCAAGACCAGCGCACAAGAGCCGGGCGCCTCGATAAGGCTGTGCGTATCCTTGGCTATAGCCTGCCCGGGTTGTTCACCAGCACCGGGCATATCGACTTTCAGTTCGAAGACGGCAAATTTGCCAGTGAGTTCGCGGCGCTGAATCACGGCAATCTCATCTAAAAATCACTCCTTCGTGATCAAGCGCACCTGATTATCATAGAAGAGATAATCCCACGCCCAGTTGAACATGACAAGAATGCGGTTGCGGAAACCGATGATGCGGTAGATGTGCAGGAAGACCCAGATCACCCAGGCGATGAATCCGCTGAAGGAGATGCCGAAGATGCGGGCCACGGCGGCATTGCGTCCAATGGTAGCCAGCAGACCCGGGTCTTTGTAGTGGAATTCGAGCGGTTCCCTCCCCTCCATCATCAAACGAATATTCTTTGCGGCGGCTCTGCCCTGCTGAATGGCGACGGTTGAAAGCATGGGCAGGGGCTGCCCATTGCCATTGATGAGGAAAGCGGCATCACCGATGACAAAGGCTTCAGAAAACTGAGGCAGGTTCAACGTCGGTGTGATGCGAACGCGACCCATACCAGCTTTCTCCGCGGGCAGGGCGTCGATGATCTCGGCGGCTTTTGCGCCCGCCGTCCATATCAGCGTTTGAGTCGCAATGACCGAACCATCGCCAAGCGTCACACGTTGACCGTTGAAATCCTGCATTTTGGTGTTTAGGCGCACATCCACATTTTTTTCTTTCAACAATCGTAAAGTGGCTTGCCGCAGTTCGGCGGGGTATGGCGCGATCAGATGCGGACCCGCCTCCAGCAGCACAACCTTCACCTCGTTCAGGTCGAGCCGCGAATAGTCCTTGCGCATGACATGCATGATCAACTCAGACAATGCGCCCGCCGTTTCTACCCCCGTGGGTCCGCCGCCCACGATCGTAAAAGTAAGCATGGCTTTGCGCTTTTCAGGGTCGGCTTCGTGGCTGGCGTTCTCGAACATTGAAAGCAAATGATTGCGGGTTTGCACAGCTGTCTCCAGGTCTTTGAGTTGTAAGCCATGTTTCTCGAGCGTATCGAAGCCAAAGAAGTTCGTGCGCGCCCCGGCGGCAAGCACAAGATAATCATAGGCGATGACCGAGCCGTTCATCTTTACGAACTTCTCGTTCAGGTTGACCTCGGTCACTTCGCCCATTTGAAAGTTGAGATTTTTTTGTCTGCGGAAGATTGTGCGCACAGGCTGGGCAACCTGTGAAGGCAGCAAACCCGCAATGGCAACCTGATACAGCAATGGCTGAAACAGGTGATGGTTATTCTTATCGATCAACGTGATCCGCACAGGTGCGTTGGCGAGTCCGCGGGCGGTTTCGAGCCCCGCAAACCCTGCGCCGATGATGACCACGTGGGGCTTTCGTTTTGTGTTCATGATGTCCTCTTGGTTGGTGGGGTGCGTCGCACCAAACTTATAAGATGAGTCAACGGGTGGACTTTTCTCATTAATTAGACACATCTACCTGTCTGGTGCGACGCACTCAAATTTGTGAAATTTATCACCAAAATTGTAACCAAAACGGTCTTATTTGTAAATAATTTCACGATAGGATGTTGGTACTGCCCCACATAACGAAAAAGCCCCCCGCTTCGTTCCAACGGGAGGCTTGCTTCTGACCAGAATCTTTTTCTACGCAGACGGTTTATCCAGCAGGCGCATGACGAACATCAACTGGAAAATATTTTTTCTGGAAGAAGAACGCCACATTGACCAGCCCGATCATCACCGGCACCTCGATCAACGGACCGATCACCGCCGCAAATGCCGCACCAGAGTTAATGCCGAATACCGCCACCGCCACCGCGATTGCCAGCTCAAAGTTATTGCTCGCCGCCGTGAAAGAAAGCGTGGTGGTCTTGGAATAGTCCGCGCCGATGGCATGCCCCATAAAGAACGAGACCAGGAACATCAACACGAAATAGATCAGGAGCGGAATGGCAATCCGCACCACATCCAGCGGCAATTGCACAATAACATCACCCTTGAGCGAGAACATCACCACAATGGTGAACAGCAAAGCGATCAACGTCATCGGGCTGATTTTGGGTACAAAAACCGTGTGATACCAATCCTTTCCCTTGGCACGGACGAGGAAAAAGCGGGTGAAGAAACCAGCCAGAAACGGAATGCCGAGGTAGATGAACACACTCGTCGCAATTTCGCCGATGGTGATATCCACAATGTTGCCGGTCATGCCGAACCAGGTCGGCAGTACGGTGATGAACACATACGCATACACGCTATAGAACAACACCTGAAAGATGCTGTTGAAAGCGACCAGCCCTGCCGCGTATTCGCTATCACCTTTGGCGAGTTCATTCCAAACGATGACCATTGCGATACAGCGTGCCAGACCGATGAGGATGAGCCCGGTCATGTACTCGGGGTATCCGCGCAGGAAGAGGATCGCCAGCACGAACATGAGAATGGGTCCGATCACCCAGTTTTGGATGAGCGACAGCGCCAAGACCTTCCAATTGCGAAAGACATCGCCCAACTCATCGTAATGGACCTTTGCCAGCGGCGGGTACATCATCAGGATCAAACCAATGGCGATCGGAATGTTCGTCGTCCCCACCGAGACGGCAGTATTGAAATCTGCCACCGCTTTGGGGAAGAGAAAACCAACCCCCACTCCAAACGCCATGGCGAGGAAAATCCACAACGTCAAATAACGGTCCAAAAACGAAAGTTCCTTACGCTCTTCCTTGGTCATTATGTCTCCTTGAGCAATGCCAGCATCACTCTCTCAATCTCATCCCGCACAGCGCGGAAATCGTTCAGGTCATCGGTCAATGCCGGGTCGGGAAAACTGTGATGCACTTTCCGTCCCTT
>JBAIYF010000109.1:0-1862 GCA_037916115.1 Anaerolineales bacterium | reverse complement strand
ACCAGTTATTTGGTGGCTGCAGGCATCTTTGTTGTCTCGCTACTCTTCATTATTTTTATTGAAAAGCAACCTATCGATAAACACGACCCCGAAGCGCCGCCCATGAACCTGTGGCAAAACACGCGCTTCATCAGCTTTGTAATGATCTTCGCCTTTGCGGTCTTTGCCTTGTATCTTGCCCAGCCGCTCACACCGAACTTTTTGAAGGGCGTACGTGACTTGACGCTGACCGAAACCGGTTGGGTCTTCTCGGCGGGAGCGTTGGGCAACTCGCTGCTGGCATTGGGGATCGGGCGGCTCCATCCGCGCCGGGGCTTTTTACTCGCGCAACTGCTTGTGACCTTTTTCGCCGCCTTGATGTGGCTCGGCATGGGCTTGCCCGTTTTCATGCTGGCGTACTTTTTGCTTGGCGGCTTTCGTGCGGCGCGTCCGATGGCAATGGCGCAGGCGCGCGACCTTGTGCATGACTCGCAAATGGGGCGTGCCTATGGCGCCATGGAAACCGTCAGCGCGGTTGTGTTCATCATTGCCCCGCCCATCGCTGGCTTCATCTTTGAGCGCGACCCGTTCAGCATCTATCCGCTGGCGATTGGCTTGATCTTCGTCTCCATTCTTGTCAGTTACTTCTTCGCACCGCGAAAATCGATCGTCGTAAGCCCTCAATCGTAAATCGTAAATTGGAAGGTTCTCATGCTTGAAATCGTTCAATTCACCCTTGGTCCCGCTCAAACCAACGCCTACCTTGTAGCCGACCCCGAAACGAAAGAAGCCGTGGTCATTGACCCATCCTGGGATGGACATCTCATTCTCGCCGAAGCCGAAAAGCGTGGATGGCGCATTGGTCATCTTTGGTACACGCATGCCCACTTTGATCACATCGGCGGCGCGGCGGCTATTGCCGATGCGATGAATCCATTGCCGCATGTGGCGCTGCACCCCGATGACCACGTCTTGTGGAGACAAGGCGGTGGCGGCGCACTCTTCGGCATGGATATCGACCCGGGTCCCGAACCGACCATTGACCTGGTCCACGGCATGAAGATGAGACTCGGCTCGAACGAGTTCGAAGTCCGCTTTACGCCGGGGCATACGCGCGGTCACTGCGTGTTGTATGTGGCGAAAGAAAATGTCTGCTTTTGCGGTGATGTCATCTTCAATGGCAGCATCGGACGCACCGATTTTCCCGGCGGCAGTTTTGAAACCCTTGAGAAAAGCATCCGCGAACAGATCTACACCCTGCCCGATGAGACCCGTCTGCTTTCGGGACATGGACCTGAAACGACGGTGGGGCATGAGAAGAAACATAATCCATTTGTGAGTGAATAAAACAGACGATGGACGATAGACCATTGACCATGATCGTATCGTCCATCGTCGATTGTCTATCGTCAGTTGTCCGCGTTATGCTCGTATCATCGTCAATAGCATCTTGAATTTCTGAACGGCTTTCAATGCGTGCGGTTCGTTGGCGGGCATGATGATGGCGTCACCCGCAGTAAGGTGATACGGCACACCGGAAATACTCACTTCCGCTTCGCCTTCGAGGATGTGGGCGAGGGCATCGAACGGGGCAGTGTGCTCGCTCAAGCCCTGGTCTTTGTCGAAGGCGAACAAGGTGACGTTGCCCGCGTCCGCTTTGGTGATCTGGCGGCTGACGACGGAGCCTTCCTGGTACGTAACCATTTCGGCGATATGCAAGACCTGTGATTTGGGGGCAGTGGACATGGGGTTCTCCTTTTGCATGTCACTCTGAGCGAAGCGAAGAGTCTCTTATATTGTGGTAGAGACCTTTCGCTATCGCTCAGGGTGACAAACTAAACTTCTTCCGGCGGTTTCACTTGGCTAAACTCACGCCAGAGCAG
>JBAIYF010000108.1:0-5321 GCA_037916115.1 Anaerolineales bacterium | reverse complement strand
CACAATTCACGATCGACTCTTTGCTCGCCAATAAGCCCGCCGACTCCGCCGCCCTCGTGGTCGGCTCGGTGGAAATCTACCTCCCGCTTGCAGGCATGGTGGATCTCGCCAGTGAAAAGCCCCGTCTCGAAAAAGAACTCAAGGAAGCCGAGTCTCATATTCAGCGTTTGGAAAATCTGCTCAACGGCGACTTCGCCCAAAAAGCCCCGCCCGCGCTGGTGCAAAAAGAACGCGACAAACTCGCCGCGTACAAAGACACTGCCGAGAAGATCAAGGCGCAATTGAAGTAAACTTGTGGAGCGAGATAGTATCTCGCTCCACTTTTTTATTGGAGATCACCATGGAAAAACCCACCATCACCATCCGCCGTGCAGTTGCATCTGATGCAGAAGCCATCAAAAAGATATTTGAAGGTCCACAAGTTGTGTGGGGAACCCTGCAACTTCCCTATCCATTCTTAGAGAAGTGGGAAAAATGGATCACAGAAGCGCCTGAAGGCTGTTTCAGATTTGTAGCTTGTGTTGAGAACGAGGTGGTCGGTGAGTTTGGGTTGGATACCTTCCCAAAGCATCCCCGCCGCAAGCACGCAGGGGAAGTAGGTATGGCAGTCCATCAAGACTGGCAAGGCAAAGGGGTGGGCTCTGCCATGATGCAAGCCGCTGTGAACCTTGCCGATAAGTGGCTCAACCTCACCCGCCTCGAATTGGGAGTTTTTACAGACAATGAACCCGCCATCGCCTTGTACAAGAAGTTCGGTTTCGTCGTTGAAGGCACCATGAAAAACTTCGCCTTCCGCGACGGTCAATTTGTAGATGTTTACGCAATGGCAAGATTGAAATAATAACAATAGAGAATGATCAAAAAAGAGGACGGATTGTATCCGTCCTCTTTCTCTATTACTTCATCAGACCATCCATCTTACGGATAAACCCAACCGGGTCATTGAAGAAATTCGCAATATGGATCTTACCCGTCCGTATCAATGACAGCGCCTTGGAGTCAAAATCCTTCCCAGTGTTGGTCGTCGCAATCACATCTGCAGCACGTCCCGTTCCCTCCGCGATAACCACTGGCCGCCCATACTGGATATTAAACCGTGCATCGTTCCACGTGATCTGCCCACCATTGATCAGCACCGCCACCGAAGGCAGACCTTCCGAAAGGATGCCGGGAGCAGCCGCCAGATATTCCGACTCGTCGCCCCAATTGCTGCCCGGGCAGGTAATAAAATGAGTATGATTGGGCTCAAGCATTCCTGCAATACCCTCCACATCACGGGCATACACACCGACAACAGGGATTTTGGAGGAAAGCGCCTTTCGGGCATATCCCACCGCAGCCATCACGCCGCTATCCGTGCCTCCATCCACGATCACCGCGTTCTTTTGCTGCGCAAACGGTAAAAGATGGTCTTTGAAAAACTCCTTCACCTTTCCAAAATCTTCCTCAGACATGCCCCCCGCGCCGCCAATGACCACGATTGTAGGCTGGGGTTTATTAAATTCAAGTTTCCGCCAAGCGTCCTTCAATTCACTAAGAGAATCCAAATGAACCGCTGGTCTGGGATTTGCAGTTGGGTTTAATATCTCAATACGCATAGGTGGAATTATACGCAAGAGATGGGATGAAATTATTGCAGTTTTCACTCACGTTTAATATCCAAAAGTACCATTTACGGAAAGGCGCAACCTTCTTAAAATCCGAAACATATAAAAATAGGAGAATTCACATGCAAACCCAAACTCAATATGCCCCCTGCCCAAATTGTGGACAATCCAATGCACAGCCAGTCAAATACACCTGGTGGGGTGGTGCACTCGGTCCCAAAATGTTCACCCACGTCAAATGCCAGAACTGCAATACACAGTACAACGGCAAAACAGGTAAATCGAACACACAAAGTATCGTTATCTACAATATTGTTGCATTTTTCATTGCTTTCTGCATCTGCGGCGGGCTCGCAGCCGTAAACGTACTACTTCAAAACCAGTAGGCGAAAACTTTTTCGTCCTTCAAAAGACACGGATATCTCTCCGTGTCTTTTTATTTCACAGAATGATATAATCGCGCCAACAACTTAAATAACCTTCGGGGCAGGGTGACGCCCAAAAGCGAATTCCCGATCGGTGGTACAGCCCACGAGTGCTGAAATCCTTGGTATACCGAAGGACAAAGCACATGATCCGGCGCAATTCCGGAGCCGACAGTATAGTCTGGATAGAAGAAGGGTTCAGCACAAATTCCGTATGGGATGTTGTGTGGATTCACGCCCCGAAAACATTTGATGTTTTCGGGATTTTTATTTGATGCATCCATACGCCTCAACATCGGACTGTTGCCTGTTTCCACGCCCCGGAGCCTTTTTTACTCTGCGGCGTTTTTTGCTTAAGACCTGACAGGTTTTCGAAAATAACTTATGAAACCTAAAACCTTACACACCTTCTCCCGTTGGTTGGGAATTTTCTCCCTGCTGCTCGCCATTCCGTTATGGGCGCTTATCGTTCGCATCAGTGGACTTCCCAAATTCATCCTGCCCTCCCCTGCGGATGTATGGACTCGCTTCCTCAAAGCCTCGGTCGATGGAAGTTTGCTTTATCATACCGGCGTGACATTGATCGAGATCGTACTGGGCTTGCTGGTAGGCGTGAGTTTTGCCACCATCGTTGGGTATGCCCTCGCCAAGTCGCGCACATTGGAAACTATCCTCTCCCCCTATCTTGTGGCAAGTCAGGCAATTCCCATTGTGGCAATCGCTCCACTACTGGTCATCTGGCTGGGAGATGGCATTCTTTCAAAAGTCGTCATCTGTGCCTTGATCGTGTTCTTTCCTGTTCTGGTCAACACCATTGTCGGGGTACGCGCGGTTTCAGCTTCTTTATACGACTTGATGAATTCCCTGCGTGCCACCCGCTGGCAAATCCTGTGGAAGCTCGAACTCCCCGCCTCCCTGCCCATCCTCCTCGGCGGTCTTCGCATTGGGGCAACATTATCGGTCATTGGCGCCATCGTCGGGGAATTGGTCGATGCCGAACAGGGGCTTGGCTTCCTTTTACAACTTGGCGACTTTCAATACGACACCTCCATGGTGTTCGTGGCGGTATTCATGCTGGTTGCATTGGCACTATCCCTTTACGGTGTGGTGACATTGCTGGAAAAACGTTTTTTGAGATGGCAACAAAAATAGGTCGCGCCTTTGGCACGATACTACAACAATCAACTCAAGGAGACTATGTAATGAAGAAAGTTGTTTTACTTATGCTTGGGCTGGCAATCGCTCTAATGGGGTGTGCCAGTTCAAATTCCACAAATGAGGCGGGCGAGATCCGCAAGATCAAATTACCAATGGGCTACATCCCCAATATTCAATATGCCCCTTTCTACGTCACAGTGGACAAGGGTTATTTCGCTGAGGAAAATATCGAGATCGAGTTCGATTACTCGTTTGAAACCGACGGCGTTGCGTTGACTGGCGCGGGTGAGATTCCGTTTGCAGTGGCATCTGGCGAACAGGTTTTGCTTGCGCGCTCACAGGGATTGCCCGTGGTGTATGCATTCGCGTGGTATCAGCAGTTCCCCATCTCGGTGATCTCAGCGCCAGAACTTGGCATTAACGAACCAGCCGACCTGCGCGGAAAAAAGATCGGACTGCCCGGTCTGTTCGGTGCGAACTTCATCGGTTTGGAGGCGCTGCTTTTTGAAGGCGGTGTTGACCCCTCTGAAGTGGAGATGGATGCAATCGGGTTCAATCAGGTGGAAGCCTACGCTTCAGGCAACAGTGATATTGTAGTGGGCTACGCTGCCAATGAACCCATTGTGCTCCGATCACAGAATTTTGATTTGAATGAAATGCGCGTGGCTGATTATGCCCAACTCATTGCGAATGGCATTGTCACCAGTGAAATGACAATTGCGAACGAACCGGAGCTTGTCCGCGGTATGGCACGCGCATTGGCGCGTGGTATCGAAGACACTATCGCCAATCCTGACGAAGCGTATGAGATCAGCCTGAAGTTCGTGGAAAATTTAAAAGACCAGGACAAGGATGTTCAGATGCAGGTCTTGCTTACATCCATCGAATTTTGGAAAGCAGAACGAACCGGTTTCTCCGATCCGCAAGCCTGGGAAAACATGAACAACCTGCTAGTCAAAATGAAGTTAATCCCCGAACCTGTAGATTTGAGCAAAGCTTTCACCAACGAATTCGTACCGTAAGTATCTTTCACGCATTACGGATTACATAAAAGGTAATCCGTAATGCGGAACCCATAACCTATGACCAACAAACCCATCCTCAGCGTCCAAAACCTCTCCATCACCTACCCTGATAACAACGGCGGACTTCATGCACTCGACAATATCTCATTTGAGATCGGTCCACGCGAGTTCGTCTGTTTTCTCGGTCCATCCGGTTCAGGCAAGACCACATTCCTGCGGGTGCTGGCTGGCATTCTGGAACCAACATCTGGCTCGGTAAGTTTTATGCACCACCACCAACCGAAAGTTGGCATGGTATTTCAACAAGCCAACCTGATGCCATGGCGTACTGTACTGGAAAACGTGATGCTTCCACTTGAGCTGGAAGGTATGGGCAGCATCAAAGCTCAAAACAAAGCCCGCGATTTGATCAAACTGGTGGGATTAAAGGGATTCGAAGACTCGCTCCCACGCGACCTCTCCGGCGGAATGGCACAGCGCGTGGCAATTGCGCGCGCGCTCGTGCATGACCCAGACCTGCTCCTGCTCGATGAACCTTTCGCCTCGCTCGATGCCCTCACCCGCGAACGCATGTGGACAGAACTCTCGCGCATCTGGCAGGCAAAGCAGAAGACCGTCATCATGGTAACCCACTCCATCAACGAGTCGCTCTTCCTCGCCGACCGTGTAATGGTACTCACACAACGCCCCGGTAAAATAAAAATGGACGTGGAAGTTGACCTTCCACGTCCACGTATGGACGATATTCGATACACCAGTCACTTTGGGAAACTGGCAAAAAAGTTACGCGGGGCAATCGAGTAGAAGAAATATCACTTCACTTGCACACCATGTTACAAACATTATTAACTACATCTTGTTGTTCCCATTTTTTACAATTACCACTATTACCAGCCCAATCTACACATACATCTATTTTTGTTGTTTTGTCTTCACAAACCTGCACATTTTGACAGCCGC
Source organism: Anaerolineales bacterium (assembly GCA_037916115.1). Classification (GTDB taxonomy): domain Bacteria; phylum Chloroflexota; class Anaerolineae; order Anaerolineales; family Villigracilaceae; genus Villigracilis. Next base: position 146 of record JBAIYF010000108.1, on the reverse strand, counting down.
CGCCAACAGTGCCTCCTGTGGTTCCATTCTCTCCATTTCCTTCACCCGCCCCATTTCCAGAGTTGTTTCCACTTCCACTGCTCACCGGGTGAGGAGTAGTTGTCGGCGATAAGGGCACTACAAAGATATCAATTCGGCTCAAAGAA
>JBAIYF010000107.1:0-3116 GCA_037916115.1 Anaerolineales bacterium | reverse complement strand
CATAATCTGTGTGGATGGCTTCCAGCAATTTTTTGAGCGCGCCGTCAAAATCATCCTGTGCGCGAAAGAAGATGTAGTTCAAATGGCTTAACTGCTTTGGCGCATCTCCATCCTTCACGTCACGCACCATAAGCGGAATGATGCGCTTGGAATTCTTGATGGCGTGATCGATCTCCTGTCCGCATATTTTGGAGGAGGCAGAGTCGGGACTGATCAGGAAGAGGAAAAAGTCCGCTTCTTCAATCCCTTTTTCGATTTCCTTCCACCAATCCACCGTGGGGGGAATTCCCTCCCAATCCACCCAAAAATCAAGGTCGCTTTTGGAAAGTTCAGCGGTAAGCTTCTTTGCAAATTCAATATCCTTGCGCGAGTAGGAGATGAAAGCCTTTGCCATGTGAGCTCCTGTTTTTAAGGCATGTAATGTACTACAAAATTCGGGATTTCTCGGATAATCTGCTCTTTATCCCCTTTGGGCAGGCATCTTTTCAAAATTATACAGGAAAATATGATGTTTTTACTTCCACAAATCACTTCACAAAAATGAAGGATGCCAAACGCGGCGGTTTGCCTGTATCGTCTGCATGCCAGACCTCATCGAACTTCAATAACTTCAGCCCGCTCTTCTCTGCCGCATGGATGAACTCGGAAATGTGATGGATGAAAACATCCACTTCTACAATATCCACGCCGCGCTCGAAGCGGGCTTTGGTGCCGCCATATTGCTTGAAGGGATGCAGTTCATTGATGAGGAACCATCCCCCACGGCGCAGCGTCCGCGAGGCTTGGGCGAAGATGTGATCTAGATTTTCGATATGTTCCAAAACCAAATTGCAGGTGATCAGGTCTGCGGAATCAGGCGGGCAATTCCACGGTTGGGTAATATCTGCCCAGGCAAAACGGACGTGGTCCGTCGTCACTTTTTGGCGGGCTTTGGCGAGCATCTTTTCGGAGAAGTCGAACGCCAGCACTTCATCACCAAGCGTGGCGAGAAACTCGGTGTTCTTGCCCGTCCCGCAGCCGATCTCTACAATGGACGGGAACCACCGTCCCTTAAGGAGGAGGCGGGTTATTTCCGCATCCAGATCGCGTGTGCGGTTGATATTCGAGTCGTAGATATCCGACCATTCGTTATAAGCATCTTGTATGTTCATGGCGAAAAGTATACTTGAATCGTCCACTTTGAAATGCTATACTGATTCAAATTAATTTCGGAGGTGCTTCGCATAAAGTCATCATGAGAATGCAGTTATTGTTTGACAAAACATCCAACCCTTATCGGAGGAACCCATGCGCAAGTCAGCCCGCCCAACCCTTACGTTCGTTCTATTGATCGTCTTACTCGCCACGCTTACCGGCACGGTCTTTGCGGCACCCGCACCGCAAGCCAAGTGGACGGTGATGGTGTACATTTCGGGGGATAACAATCTCGAAGATTACGTTGTTAAAGATATCGAAACTGAACTTGCTCCTTATGGATCCAGTGCGAACGTACAAGTGATCGCGCTTGCAGACCGTGGACCCGGCTATGATACGAGCTATGGCGACTGGCAGACCACCAAGTTGTTCCGCGTTACACCCGGTATGACTGCCGATGGCGCGAATGCAATTGCCGATTGGGGTGAACGCAACATGGGCGACCCACAAACCTTGATCGACTTTGTGACCTACACAAAAACCAATTTCCCCGCCGACCATTATGCGTTGATTTTCTGGGGTCACGGTTGGAACTGGCACCCCGGCTTTGTGATGGCAGATGACACCAATGCAGATACATTGGATTACCAGGAACAAAAAGCGGCATTGCCCTCGCTCGGTTTCATTGATGTGGTCGGGTACGACGGCTGTAACATGGCTTCGATCGAGATCCTCAATCTCTGGCATGGTCATGCCACAGCGGTGACGGGCTCGCAGGAATATGTAGGCTGGGAAGGTTTGCAGTATGAACAAACCCTCGCACAGTTACAAGCCAACCCGAATATGACCGCAGACCAGGTTGCCATTTCTTTTAGCCAGAGCGCCAGCGCCGATAAGACCTGGGCTGCCCTCGCTGTGGATAGCCGTTTCGATACGGTATTGACCGCCTTCAATAACTGGACCACTGCCATGCAGAACGGGCTCGCCGCGAACCGCAAGAAGTATGACCGTGCCTTTGGCGCGACGCAGGATTTCTGGCAGGCTCCCATGGATAAAGACCTGTACGACATGGCGTTTGAGATCAACCGCAATGTGACCGACAGCAACCTCAAGAGCAAGAGTCAGGCGCTGATGACGGCACTGAACGGCATCATCCTGCATCAGTATCACACCAACAGCTACCCTGACTCGCATGGCATTACGATCTACTACGTCTCCAGTGCGGCAGGCAAGGACTCGAACTACACGTACTATCGCTCCACGATCGATTTCGCCCTGCAAACCGGCTGGGATGAATTCCTCGACACGTACGCGCGGTAGTTTATAAAACACGGCAACATAAAAAGAGAGGCAGACCACAAGTCTGCCTCTCTTTTTTTACTTACTTTGCTTTTTTCTCATTACGACTACGGACAAGTCGCAACAGGTACGATGGAACCGGAGCCAGTCAAGGAAGTAGATCCATTGGTATTGGTGTTCAGTGCCACGTTCCTGAGGGTCGCGATAAAGTTGAAGCTGATAAAGCGGATACCATAGTTTCCATTGTTGCTAAAGGAACCGCAACTAACGGTGATATTTCCACCGGCAGAAATATCCATGCCGGATGATGTGGTGGTAGTACCGTTACCATCCGCAGTCACCTTGGACATGGTCACCGCCCCACCGGAATTCAGGGTGAGACCGGTAAGCTTGTTGGTATTGAAGGCATTCACACCGGTCAGTGTGATCGTGGCTGTGGTTCCGCCTGTATTATTCGTAAGGCTCATACCGCTTCCAAGCACGCTGTTGTTGGCAGTAATATTGTTGAGGGTGATGATGCCATCAGAAGTGATTTCCAATCCGGCAAATCTGTTCGTGTTGAACGTATTGGTGCCGGTAAAGGCAATGGTGCCCTTATTGCCATCGATGTACACACCCTGCTTGAAATTGTTGCTCGCCGTAACGTTGTTGGCGGTCACAGCGCCGTTGGTATACACATAAAC
>JBAIYF010000106.1:0-2258 GCA_037916115.1 Anaerolineales bacterium | reverse complement strand
TCGAGCCGCAGGTTAAACATACAGAAGTGAAGAAGGTCGTTGGCATCGACGGCAAGGACAAGATGAGCAAGAGCTTGAATAATCATATTGAGCTTGCCATCACCCCAGAAGAAACCACCAAGCGCGTCCGCGAGATGGTCACCGACCCGGCACGCCAGCGCAAGACCGACCCCGGCAACCCCGATGTCTGCAATGTGTTCACCATGCACAAGATCTTCTCCCCGCAGGAAGAAGTGGACATGATCAACACCGAATGTCGCAAAGCCGGCATCGGCTGTGTGGATTGCAAACTGCGTTTCGCTGCCAACCTCAATAAACACCTCGAACCCTTCCGCGCCAAACGCGCCGAGTTCGAAGCCAAACCCGCTGAAGTGCAGGAGATCCTCACCGACGGCGGCAAACGCGCCCGTGCCATTGCACAGGAAGTGATGAGCGAAGTGCGTGAGGCGATGAAGTTGCCGTAGTTTGTAAATTGGGAATCGGTAGATTGGTTTTTCACTAACTACCAATTTACCAATCTACTAACCTACCATCCCACCCATGCGCATCCTCATCCAACGAGTTTCACAAGCCAGTGTTACCGTAGAACAACAGACCATTTCCAAAATAGGGAAAGGTCTGTTGATTTTATTGGGTATTGGTCACGGTGACGGGGAAGAGCAGGTTCAATTCCTTGCCGAAAAGACCGCCAACCTGCGCATCTTTGAAGACGAACAGGGTAAGACCAATCTCTCGGTACTGGACGTAAAAGGGGAAGCCATCGTCGTTTCGCAGTTCACACTTTATGCCGACAGCCGCAAGGGACGCCGCCCCTCCTTCATTGATGCAGCCCTACCTGAGGTTGCCGAGCCGCTGGTCAACCGCTTCGTTGAACTCCTGCGCTCACACGGTGTACCGACCCAAACTGGAAAGTTCGGCGCGCACATGGAAGTGGAAATTCACAACGACGGTCCCGTCACTATTTGGCTTGAAAAATAATTTATGAAACAGCCCAACTTTTTTCAACGCTTGATCCATCGTGTTCTGATGTACCGCCCGGTCACGGAATTCCTCGCTCCGCGTACCAAAGCCATCGACAGCTTCTTTCTCAAACTCACCAACGGCAAGCACACCCTCTCCGAACTTGCCGGGTGGAACATTGTCCACGTGACAACGTATGGTGCAAAATCTGGCAAAGAGATCAAACTTATTCTCATAGCCATTGCACATGAAGATAGGCTTGCTTTGATTGCCTCCAACTTTGGAAAGCAGGAGCACCCCAAGTGGTACTTCAATTTGCTGAAAACGCCTGAGTGTAAGGTCCAACTCAATGGAGAGGATGGGGTCTACGTCGCGCGTGAGGCGGAAGGCGAGGAGCGTGAGAAGTTCTGGCAACTGGCGGTCTATCACTATGCGGGGTATGAAAAATATAAGGAAAGGGCCGCTCCGCGCCGCATCCCGGTCATGCTTCTTGAGCCTAAAAAATAATTGCCAACTTTGGAATTTAATGATAAATTAAGCCTTGAAGGATGCAAGAGGTTTTCGTTGCGGAAGGAAGAAGACGACGGCTCAAAGCAAGACCTTGAGCCGTATTTTTTTACCACCCCGATGAATGCAATTGCGTCACCCAATTTTTTTCATTTGCTTAGGAGGCAAATATGGCTGAACGTATCATCGGCACGGTTAAGTGGTTCAACGGGACCAAGGGTTACGGCTTCATTGCTCGTGACGGCGGACCTGATGTTTTTGTCCACTTTTCCGCCATTCGCGGTGAGGGCTTCAAGAACCTGCAGGAAGGCCAGAAGGTGGAATTCACCATCGAGAACGGCCCCAAGGGTTTGCAAGCCGCGGATGTTGTGGTTCTCTAATTTCGTAAGTAAATAATTGAACCTAATGAAAGAGCCTCGTCGTGAGACGAGGCTCTTTTTTACTCACTCTGCCCTGCAGGCGGGATGGGGAGCGCCTCTTTCGGGATCCATAATTGGGCATCGGTTTCGACGGCGATCGCCCCCGCCTTGAGCATGGCTTCGGCATCGGCACTTGACCATACTCCGCCCGAGCCGATGATCTGTATTCCGCTCATCACCGCCGAACGGACAAGGTCTAATGAGCGCGGGAATAGAGATTGCCCGTACATTCTGCCGGTGACTAAATTTCCAGCTTTGTCGTACAATGCTCCGCGCGGCGATGCAATGCTGATGGCACTGGCGCCGCCGTCCATGAGTTGGCGACCCAGCGTGAGCACTTGTTCGTGGGGGAGTGCAAAAATAAGCGGCACT
>JBAIYF010000105.1:0-4479 GCA_037916115.1 Anaerolineales bacterium | reverse complement strand
ATTGTGGTCTTCCTGAACAAGGTTGACATGATGGATGACCCGGAACTGCTCGAACTGGTGGAACTGGAATTGCGCGAACTGCTCAACAGCTACGGCTTCCCGGGCGATACAACCCCGATCGTGCGCGGCTCAGCCAAACAGGCTCTCGACAGCGCCTCGACGGACTCGAATGCTCCTGAATACGCATGCATCAAGGAATTGCTGCGCGTGGTGGATGAATACATCCCCGAACCCAAGCGCGAGACGGACAAGCCGTTCATGATGGCGGTGGAAGATGTGTTCTCGATCAAGGGACGCGGAACCGTAGTGACCGGACGTGTGGATCGCGGTGTAGCCAAGAAGGGTGAACCGATCGAGATCGTGGGTCTGCGCGACACCAAGTCCTCCGTGATCACGGGCATCGAAATGTTCCACAAGGAACTGGACGAAGCAGTGGCGGGTGACAACGCGGGTATCCTCCTGCGCGGTATCGAACGCGACGACGTGGAACGCGGTCAGGTGTTGGTGAAGCCCGGATCGGTGACCCCGCACAAGAAGTTCCTGGCGGAAGTGTACGTGTTGAAGAAGGAAGAAGGCGGCCGCCACAAGGCGTTCTTTAGCGGTTACCGTCCCCAGTTCTACATCCGCACCATGGATGTGACGGGTGACATCACCCTTCCCGAAGGCGTTGAAATGGTGATGCCTGGCGACAATGTGAACCTGACCGTGGAGTTGATCGTACCGGTTGCTCTCGAACAGGGTTCGAAGTTCGCCATTCGCGAAGGCGGTCTCACCGTCGGCGCGGGTGTCGTCACCAAGATCATTGCGTAAGTAACTGAAAGTAAGGTAGTAAAATGGCTTCCAAGAAGAAAGACGTCCGTCCGGTGATTACTTTGCAGTGCAACGACTGCAAGGAACGCAACTACACCACCGAAAAGAATCGCCGTAACGATCCGAACCGGATGGAATTGAAGAAGTATTGCGACCGCTGCAAGAAGCATACGGTCCATCGCGAAACAAAGTAATTTAGTAGGGGCGAGGCATCCCCTCGCCCCTGCATCCTAGGCCAGTGGCTCAATTGGCAGAGCTCTCGTCTCCAAAACGAGCGGTTGTGGGTTCAAGTCCTACCTGGCCTGCCTAAGGCAACGCCGCGCCCAGCGGCGTTTTAGCCGTAAAAACCTGAAGGAGTAAACCCTTGGCTGAGAAAGCAAAGCAAGTCAAGAAAAAGGAAAACGCCATTCAGCGTTACTTCCGTGAGACCGTCGGCGAACTGCGTAAAGTTAGTTGGCCCACATGGGCAGAAGCGCGCCGCCTCACTGGATTGGTATTGTTGGTTATGGTATTCGTAGGATTATTTCTGGCAGGCGTTGATGCTATTGCCAAAGAATTACTTAACCTGATGCTTGGCGTTTAATTTTTAAGGAAAGCAAGATGGATTTACCGGAACCGCAAGAGCAATTTGACCAGGAACCAATAGACGAACAGTCCCAGGAGCAGCCAGCTTCTGAGGAGGTTTCCGATTCCAAAAAGGAACCTGAGCCTGCTTCTGCATCCGAAGATAAAATTCCCTCAAATCTTCCTCCCGTCGAAACAACTGTTGAGGGACCAGCTTGGTATGTAATTCATTGTTACTCTGGTTACGAGAACAAGGTGCGTCACAACCTCGAACAGCGTATTGAGACTATGGGTATGAAAGACCGTATCTTCGATGTGTTTATTCCTATGCAGGAAGAGATCGAAGTGAAAGATGGCAAACGCCGCACGGTGGAACGCCATATCTTCCCAGGATATGTTCTGGTCAACATGGCACTCTCTGAAGAGTCCTGGTATGTGGTTCGCAATACCCCTGGTGTGACCGGCTTTGTTGGTATGGGAAATAGCCCCACTCCGCTGCGTCCAGAGGAAGTGGCTCAAATCATCAAACGCACTGAAGCCGACTCTCCCACGGTCAAAGTCACGTTCAAGCAGGGCGAGCGTGTTCGCATCATCGATGGACCGTTCAACGACTTCCGCGGTGTGGTCTCTGAGATCGATATGGAGCGCAGCAAGGTTCGTGTGATGGTCAGTTTCTTCGGGCGCGAAACACCGGTGGAACTGGATTTCTTGCAGGTAGAGAAGTCGTAACAGTGTAGGTAAAAACTAAATAGACAGTAGCAGGCTAAAACAAGGCCTGATGCGGTGGGAGGGTCTCCCAGAATGACCCGCTAAAACCACAGGAGTATATGAAATGGCAAAGAAACTAAAAGCAATCGTACGTCTCCAGCTTGAAGCTGGAAAGGCAAACCCGGCGCCCCCGGTGGGTCCTGCGTTGGCGAGCCATGGTATCAACATCATGGCATTCTGTAAGGAATACAACGCTCGTACTTCCAACCGCCCGGGTGAAATTCTCCCCGCTGAGATCACAATCTATACCGATGGTTCTTTCACCTTTGTGCTTCGTACTTCGCCCGCTGCGGTGTTGCTGCGCAAGGCTGCCAAGGTTGAGAAGGGCTCCGGCGTTCCGAACAAGGAAAAGGTCGGTAAGGTGACCCGCGCCCAGATCAAGGAAATTGCTGAGTTAAAGATGAAAGACCTCAATGCGATCAGCCTTGAAGGCGCCATGCTGCAGATCGAAGGCACCGCCCGTTCGATGGGTATTACGGTAGTTGACTAATTAATTGTGGGAGGATGGCTTCGGGCTGTCCGTTTGAACCACGGAGGATAAAATGGCTAAACACGGTAAAAAATACACGGCGGCTCTCGCCAAAGTTGACATTGACAAGATCTACTCCGCGAAAGATGCGGTGGCTCTTGCCAAGGACACCAGCATCACCAAGTTCGACTCGACCATTGAAGTTCACATGCGTACCACGCTCGATTCGCGTCAGTCTGACCAACAGTTGCGTGATGTGGTTGTGTTGCCTCACGGCTTGGGCAAGACTGTTCGCGTTTTGGTCTTTGCTCAGGGTGAAGGTGCCGCTGCTGCCCGCGCTGGTGGTGCGGATTTCGTTGCGGATGATGATGAATCCTTGAAGAAGATCGAAGGTGGCATGCTTGATTTCGATGTCGCCATCGCCACCCCCGATGCTATGGGTAAGGTCGGTCGTTTGGGTCGTGTGCTCGGTCCGCGCGGTTTGATGCCGAACCCCAAAGCTGGTACCGTTGTGCCTGCCCAGGATATGGAACGCGCGATCAAGGAAGCCAAGGCAGGTCGTGTTGAATACCGCCTCGATAAGAGCAATAACATTCATGTTTCCATCGGTAAGGCTTCTTTTGATGCCCAGAAACTGTATGAGAACTACGTCGCCCTGATGGACGCGATCAACAAGTCCCGCCCGTCTGGTGCGAAAGGCAACTTTGTGAAGCGCATTACTGTTGCTTCCACCATGGGACCCGGCGTGAAGGTCGATCCCAATGAACATTTTGCTGGAGAAGGATAAGCAAGTTATCCTATAATTCCTGAATACCACTTCGCCAGTGAAGGCGGGTGTTCTGCGAAAGGTCGTGCGGAGTACGTGACCGAAGCCGAACTTAATATCCTGCTCAGGTGGAGACCCAGTAGCATATTTCAGCACCTCTGTGCTGTTCTCCCGCAAGGGAGTGCGAAAAAGTCTTTGCCTGCGAGAGTGGCAAAGACTTTTTTCGAAAGGAGGTGAATTCCCTTTGGCAATTTCAAAGCAACGCAAGGAAGAGGTTTTGGCTCAGTATAACGACTGGGTCAAGCGCAGCCAGGCGGTGATTCTCGTGGAATACTCAGGCGCAAATATGAAAGCGCTCGATGGTCTCCGCGCGAAGATCCGTGAATCTGGTGGTGAGTTCCACGTCGTCAAGAACACGCTCGTTCGCCGCGTCTTCGCTGACAATGGCATGGAAGTCCCCGGTGACATGCTCGTCAAGTCCACCGCTGTCTCGTTCGCGTTCACAGATCCTGCTTCCACCGCAAAAGCCCTGACCGATGCCACAAAAGGCAGTGAGTTCGTGAAGGTGAAGGGCGGTTTCATGGCTGGTAAACCCATGAATGCTGCTCAGGTGAAGGCTCTGTCTGACCTGCCGCCGCTGCCCGTCATGCGTGCAACCCTGCTCGGCGTTTTGCAAGCCCCGGCTGGCAAACTCGTCCGCACGATCGCAGAACCCGCTCGCGGTTTGGCTGCTGTTATCAAGGCGCGTTCCGAAGCCCAGGCTTCCGCCTAATGTCGTCACGGGCGGAACGCCCGTATCAATCAAATCAAATTTTCAATTACTTAGCTAGGAGTGCTAAACAATGTCTGACAAGCTCGCTAAACTCGTGGATGAACTTTCCACCCTTTCCGTTCTCGAGGCTGCTGACCTCGTGAAAATGCTCGAAGAAAAGTGGGGCGTTTCCGCCGCTGCTCCGGTGGCTGTTGCCGCCGTTGGTGGTGGTGCTGCCGCCGCTGCTGAACCCGTTGAAGAGAAGACCGAATTCGATGTGGTCATCAAGGACGCTGGCGCCAAGAAGATCGACGTCATCAAGGTTGTCCGCCAGTTGACCTCCCTCGGTCT
>JBAIYF010000104.1:0-2260 GCA_037916115.1 Anaerolineales bacterium | reverse complement strand
CACCATCGCACAGGTTATTCGATCCAAGTCCGGGCAGATTCTGGACGACCCGTCTGTGATCCGGCTTGAGAATCCAATGTTCCCGTACACCCGTTCGTTAATCATTGTGCCATTGATTGTTGGCGACTCGGTACTAGGTGTCGTTGAAATGCACTCCTCACGAGAGCATGAATTCCTGCATGCCGACCTTGATGCCTACCAAAACATGGCGAACGGTATTGCAATTGCCATTGAAAACTCGCGCCTATATCAGGAAGCACAGCAAAGTATCGCTGAAATGCGTGCTACTCAGAGACAGTATCTTGAATCGGCATGGAATACACTCACTTCAGAGAAACCTCTTCAATATGCCATAGGCGATATTGAACCTATGGAACAAAACATTATTGAAATTCCACTCGCACTGAGAAATCAGGTGATTGGGCAAATCCTTGCCTCTGGCTCTACTGAGTGGACGCCCGAGCAGAAAAATCTGATCGAATCCATAGCTACACAGGCAAGCCTCGCGCTTGAAAACGCAAGGCTTGTGGAAAATAGTCAAGTCACTGCATCGCAGGAACGTCTGACAAATGAGATCATTGCAAAGATTTGGGCATCACAGAACATGGATGGAATTCTCCAAACCACAGTCCGCGAACTTGGGCGTAATCTTGAAGCTGCCGAGGTTGAAATAGAAGTATCCATGGAGGGACTTGAGGATGAATAGTTCCACTCCCGCTTTTGATCTGATCGCTTGGCGCGAGCAGTTCATTCGTATCGTATTACGTATCGCTGCCGTATTTGGCATTGTTTTGCTTGGTTCTACATTTGCAACGGCATCGTTTACCGACAAAATCCTGTTTGTTTTTATCTACGTATTATTGTTAGGTTTCACACTTCTACCCGCTCCATATGTCGCAAAAGCATATTTCCTGCTTGCGGCTGTGTCTATCATCGGCGTAAATGCGATTTTGGCATGGGGGCCTTGGGCGGATGGAAATATTTTTCTACTCTCCGCCATCGTTTTGGCATCCCTTCTTCTGGATAATAAAACAGATATCGTTTTGCTGATCAGCACATTCATTTTCACTACATCGATTGCATTTTTCAATTTGACAGGCAGTTTTGAGTTAACTGCGCCTTCTGCACCGCAAACCAATTTCGCCTCATGGCAGATTTACATCATTGATCTCATTATTGCAGGGATCGTTATTTCAACTGCAGCAAATATGTTGAAGAGCGCTTTCTCCAAAGTTGTTCTTGATATGCAATTCGCGTATCAGGCATTAAAAACAGAAAGACAAAATTTGGAAGAAAAAGTGCACGAACGTACAGCCGAGCTTGAAACACGCATGGTGCAATTGCGCGCTTCAACTACTACAGCAAGGGCAATTGCCGAATCTCAAAGCATGTCTACGCTGCTCAAGAAGGCAGCCAGCTTGATCGCAGAACGTTTCGAATACTACCAGGTGGGAATATATGTCCTGGATGAACAACGGAAGATCGCATATCTTCAGGCATCCTCTTCAGACTCAAGCAAATCGCTGATCGGGCAAAGTTTGCGGCTGGAAGCGGATAGAAAGAACCCTCTGGCAATTGCAGCTGAAAAACAACAAACCATCATCACATCTGATCTCGAAATGATCAATTTTTATCAAGATCCCAACTTCCCTCTCACCCGCTCACGGATGGTCATGCCTCTAAGCGTGCGCGGGAATATGATTGGTTTGCTCGATATGCACTCGGACCAGCCCGGTACATTCGCCAAGCAAGATGCAGAAATTCTTCAAAATCTTGCAGACCTGACGGCAATCTCCTTTGACAATGTGCGTCTGCTGGACGAGACTAGAAATCTTCTTTCCCAGCTTGAGAACAGTGCTTCAATCCAAACCAAAAGAACCTGGTCCAAACTCACCAGTCGCCACAAAAGTGCATATCAATATACACCTGCCGGTGTACGCCCCGTCTTTTCAAAAATTAAAACAGACGCAACCGAAGGTATCAATATCCCTGTTGTTCTACATGGGCAGACAATAGGAAGAATAAAACTCAAGAAACGCAAAGGCGTATCAGATGAATGGTCTGACCGTGAACGCGACCTTGTGGAAAAGATATCCACGCAGGTTGCTCTTGCATTGGAAAACAGCCGTCTGGTAGATGAGGCGCAAAAGAATGCTCTCCGAAACCAAATGATCGCGAATTTCTCCACATTTGTCCGCGAAACCTTGGATCTGGACTCCGTCGTACAGACCGCAGCAGCCGAGTTAAGAAAAGTATTCGA
>JBAIYF010000103.1:0-3091 GCA_037916115.1 Anaerolineales bacterium | reverse complement strand
TCCGGCGGGACGATGATGCCATTTGAGCCAACGACGCCTTCCATGATGATGGCCGCGATCTTGTCGGGACCTTCATACTTGATGACTTCTTCTAAATGTGAAATACATTCCCGTTTGCAGGACTCTTTTTTCTGCCCGAACGGACAGCGATAGCAATGCGGATTCATGAAATGCACACCACCCGGCATGGTCGGCTCGACGGCAAGACGGCGGTAATCACCTGTCAGGGCAATTGAGCCGTGTGTCGCACCGTGATAGGAACGGTATTGAGCCAGAATCTTGTGCCGCCCGGTGTAGAAACGGGCAATCTTGATGGCATTCTCATTCGCCTCTGCACCGCCAAGTGAGAAAAAGGTTTTCTTCAAATTACCTGGGGTTACTTCAGCAAGTTTTTTGCCAAGTTGAGCGCGGACATCCGTTGTGTTACCCGGATGCACAAAGCAAAGTTTCGCCGCCTGAGCTTGAATGGCTTTCACCACTTTGGGGTGTTGGTGCCCAATGTTGGTGTTCATCAACTGGGACGAAAAGTCGATGTAGCGTTTTCCGTCTGTATCCCAAAAGTAAATGCCCTCGGCTTTTTCAACGGGAATGGGATTGACCTGTCCCTGCACAGACCAGGAGAAAAAGGTGTATTCCTTGCTAAGATCAACAATTTCTTGAGTAGATAGTTTGGACATGGGTTTCCTCGGTTTAAGGTTTAAGGTCACAAGTCAAAAGTTAAACCTTCAACTTGCAACCTTAAACTTGCAACTCGTTTACTTCTTCACTTCCTTCACGATCTCCGCATACACGTTCAACGTCTCATCGATGTCTGCGTCGGAGTGTTCATAGCAAAGGAACCACGGCTCACGGGCATCATGGTCGGGCATGACGCCTTTTGCGATGGCTTTGCCCGCCAGTTTGAGATACAGGTCGCGGTCACTTTGCTGCCAGTCGCGCTGACAGGTCACAGAGTCGACTCCAAGCGAGAAGGAGAACATTGCCGGGTAGCCGGTGAACACAGCAGGAATATCGTTCTCTTCGAAGATTTCCTTTAAGCCGTCCATCAGGCGTTGTCCGCGTTTTTCGATGGTTTTGAGGATCGGTTTGGTCTTGAGCAGTTTCAAGGTGGCGTACGCGCCAGCCACACCGGGTTTGTTATTGGTATACGTTCCGCCTTGCGCCACTCCATGCCCAATGATGGACATGATCTCTTTTTTACCGCCGAACGCCGCTATCGGGTAGCCGTTGCCCAGGGCTTTGGCGTACGTTACAAGGTCCGGTTTGAGGCTGTAGTATTCCTGCGCCCCGCCATTGGCAATCCGAAAGCCCGTCTTGACTTCATCCAAGATAAAGACACAGCCATATTCCTCGGTCTTTTGGCGGATGAGTTCGAGGAAGCCATCCTGTGGATTGATCGCCGCGCAATTACCCTGACACGGCTCAGAGATGACGGCGGCAATTTGCTCGCCGTAGGAGCGCATCACACGCTCGAAGCCTTCAAAGTCATTGAAAGGCAATGTAATGATGTTCTCGCGCATCATCTTGGGAATACCCGAGGATGCCGGCACAGGAATCGGGCTGCGGCGATTTCCATAGGCTTCCACCGGCGCATAGGTGGACCACAAGGTGTGGTCGTGAAAACCGTGATAGTTGCCCTCGAACTTGAGGATGATGTCGCGCCCTGTATATGCGCGTGCCACACGAATGGCATGCATGGTGGCTTCGGTGCCTGAGCACGCGAGGCGCACCATTTCAATGGCGGGCGACATCTCTACGATCATCTCCGCCACTTCGATCTCCAATTCGCCGGTCATGGCGAACAGGATGCCTTTTTGAATTTCTTCGATCACTTTCTGATCGACTTCATTGTAAGAATGCCCCAGAATGATGGGACCGAATGCCATGCGGTAATCGATGTATTTCTTACCGTCTACATCCCACAAATACCCGCCCTTGGCTTTTTCAACATAGGGAGTGATGCCATCTCCCCAAAACCGGAAATTGGAGTTTACACCCAGCGGCAGGGTCTTCTGTGCGCGCTGTTGTAACGCCTGCGTCTTTGAACCGAACATATTTGCTCCTTGTTTGAATTATTTGGATGCAGTTATGGTGTCGTTCTCTGGCAGTTCTTTGGCTATGCGCTCTGGCACTCTCCACTGGTAAACATCTTTGAGAATGATCGGCACAATTGAGGTTGTGGTCTTGCGCACTCCCGGAACTTTGCGCACCACTTCGGTAACGAAGTAGTAAATTTCGGAAGTATCTTTAGCAACCAATTGAATGCTGATGTCATTCTGCCCGATGCCGCAGGCTACGTACGTCACATTTTCGAAAGAAGCCATTTTTTTGGCAACCTCCAAAACCAGGTCGGCTTCAACTTCAAGCCACACATCCGCCTTGATCTTGAATCCCAGTGCTTCCGGGCTGACCACTGCGCTGATCTGGATCACCCCTTCCTGAATCATACGGTCAATGCGGTAGCGGATGGCACGTTCAGAAATATCCCCCATCATCCGGCGGGACATCTCCGAAGCGGTCATTCGACCATCTTCCAGCAAGAAATTGACGATTTTTATATCAGTTTTGTCGAATTCATACATGGTGTATTTTCTTTTCTTCCGAAAGTGACACGCGGAATATACCTTACGGACTTTTTGGCGTCAAGGGTGGTATTAATTGGCTTTGTAGCCCGCTTGTAAACTTTCCGACTGGGTTTCTCTTGTACAATACGAAACATTATGGACATGACCCCTATAAAACTAAAAATCTCAGAACTGAACACATCGCAGAGCGTCCGCGCAAAAAACATTCTTATTGAATTCGATAGAAAGCCGATTCGTTATTATCGGCATGGTTGGCAATCCTGGTCACTCAGCGCATGGACGGAACCCGCTCCACTGCCAGTGCAAAAACCAAAAATCTTTCACCCATTACAAATAGATGCAGTCTATGCGGACGAAGAGGTCCCACATGGCTCATGGCTTGGTGCAGTCGAATTTGCTGATGGCAAAGTACTCCTGCTCGGCGCACTTGCTACAGACACGCATGTATTCCTTGTTGGCAACCAACTCACAGGTCAGAGCGAGGCGGGCGAAGTTGAATGGCTGGT
>JBAIYF010000102.1:0-9001 GCA_037916115.1 Anaerolineales bacterium | reverse complement strand
AAACCGTCGTCGTCCCAGCAATATCCAATGACGTGACCCGGCACACGCCGGGTCACGTTTAAAGGAGAATGCTCATGAGTCAAGTGTCCGCAACCCGCCAGCGAAAATTATGGCGTGAATACCCTCTGTGGAATTGGGTGGGGCTGCTTCCCTTTTTCATTTTTATTATTTTCTTTTTAGTGCTCCCCTCACTGCGTCTTTTCACAGGCGCCTTCTCCAGTCAAGAAGGTGGGTTTACTTTTGAGAATCTCAAGGTGTTTCAGAATCCGAATGTCCTGAAAGCCTATGTGATGAGTTTGCAAGTCAGTGCCATTACAGCCCTTGTTGGCGGGTTGTTTGGCTTTTTTGTTGCCTATTCGATCACACAAGGAAGCGCCCCTCGTTGGATGCGCAATGTCATCTCCACCTTTTCAGGTCTGGCTGCAAATTTTGGAGGCGTTCCTCTGGCATTTTCCTTTATTGCAACGATCGGGCAAACTGGGTTGGTTACAGCCCTGCTTAAAAACATATGCTTCAATCTTGAAAATTATGGCGCACTTGCTGAATTTCTGGCGGTTAGAGGCGCAAACGTATCAGACATCACCAACGTTTGCCCATTCAACCCATATACCTATGGCTTTTCCCTTTATAGCCTTGCGGGATTGGTGCTGGCATATACATACTTCCAGTTCCCATTGATGATCCTTACCATCACTCCCGCACTGGAAGGGCTGAAAAAGGAATGGTACGAAGCCTCCACCAACCTTGGCGCCACTCCTGCGCAATACTGGCGCGATGTTGCCTTGCCTGTCTTGATGCCGTCCATTTTGGGCGCATCTCTTTTGCTGTTTGGAAACGCCTTTGGCGCCTATGCCACCGCCCGCGCCCTTACCGGCGGCAGCATTCCACTCGTGTCCATTTACATTGGACAGCAAATTCGTGGTGATGTGCTTGGGAACCCCAATGAAGGGTACGCTCTGGCTTTTGGAATGGTAATGATCATGACCCTTACCATCGTTGCTTACTCCATCTTGCAGCGCAGAGCCACTCGATGGATGAAATCATGAGTAAAAAAAGAGCCAGTTTCTTTGCGATCTTTTGGGGCATCCTCGCCCTTTTATATTTCTTCCTGCCGATCTATGGAACCCTCGACTTCTCCCTGCGTATGGAGCGTGGCACCCTTGGGTTCAAGGCGTACAATATAATCTTTTCAGATCCGCGGTTTTGGGAAGGCTTTCGCTACTCGATCACCATGGCGGTCATCACCATTATCGTCAGTGCAACGATATTTGTGCCAACTGTGTATTGGATGTACCTGAAGGTTCCACAAGCGCGCCCCATCATGGAGATCATCACCATCCTGCCGTTCGTTATTCCTGGCATCGTTCTGGTCTTCGGTCTCATCCGCACGTTCTCCCGCCCACCCCTGCAATTGACCACATCCACCTTTAAGACGGATATTCTCATGATAGCAGGCTACGTCATTATCTCGATGCCATACATGTTCCGTGCTGTGGATGTTGGGATGCGCTCCATCGACGTGCGTACCCTGACAGAGGCGGCTCAAAGCCTTGGTTCGAATTGGTTCCACGTCCTGACAGATGTCATCATCCCGAACCTGCGTCTTGCCATTCTCGGTGGATCACTCATCTGTTTTGCAACGGTCATGGGCGAGCTCATCCTTGCAGACTTCCTCGTCCGCCCGGCGCTTGGACCGTACATGGTACGCCTCGGTCTGACCAAAGCCTACGAACCGGCAGCCCTCGCCATCATCAGTTATTCACTGACCTGGTTCAGCCTTGGTCTGCTCCAATTCTTCAGCAGCCGCAGTGAACGCCAGAAACAACAAGTGATCAACGAATAGGAAAAACAGACATGACCCACCTTGAACTTACTCACATTCATAAATCCTTTGGCACTTCGGTTGCTGTGGAGGATTTCAACCTCACTGTGAAACAGGGCGAATTTGTCTCATTTCTTGGACCCAGCGGCTGCGGAAAGACGACCACCTTGCGCATGGTGGCAGGCTTTGAACTACCTACCTCCGGCAAGGTCACACTAAACGGCAAAGATCTGACCTACATTCCACCCAACAAGCGCAATGTCGGCATGGTCTTTCAATCATATGCATTGTTCCCGAACATGACCGTTGCCCAAAATGTCGGTTATGGCTTGAAGATTGCGGGGAAATCAAAAAGCGAGATCGAAGAGCGGGTTCGAGAGATGCTCTCACTGATCCAGATGGATAAGTTCTATTCGCGCTACCCCTACCAGCTTTCCGGTGGACAGCAGCAGCGTGTGGCACTTGCCCGTGCACTGGCGATCCGCCCTGAGCTTCTTCTGCTCGATGAACCTCTCTCTGCGTTGGATGCCAAGATCCGTTTTGAACTGCGGCAGGAGATTCGCCGTATTCAGCAGCAATTGGGCATCACTACTATTTACGTCACTCACGACCAGGAAGAAGCCCTTTCCCTTTCCGACCGGATTGTGGTCATGAGTCAGGGCAAGATCGAACAGGTTGGCAATCCCTTCGAGATTTACAACTTCCCACAAACCCGCTTTGTTGCCAAGTTCGTCGGTTCGTTGAACACAGTCAATGCAACAGTGGTTGACCCGGCGAAAGGTGTGGTCAGTTTTGATGGAATAAATCTGGATGTTGAAGATGGCATCAAGGGTAAAAGCAAGGGTGATGAGATTACCATTGCGATCCGCCCTGAGCGCTTCAATTTTCTTGCTGAACAGCGTAAAGACAATGTCTTTGACTGCATCATCGAGAACATTACCTTCCTTGGCTCGGTGGTCCGTATCCAAATGAGAATCGGGAATAGCATTTTCAACATGGATACCTTCAACCGTCCGTCGCTCAAACTGCCCAATATTGGTGATAAGGAAAAGGTGACCTGTTCCAAAAAAGCCGTGCTCTTACTGGCTGGATAATTTTGTCGTCGTCAACATCGGAAGCCTCAAAGGCTTCCGATGTTTTGTTTTGTGAGGTTTCAATGTCCAAAGTAATTCTTGTACTGTCCGATGCACTGCGCTACGATGTGGCAAAAGCCAATATGGGCTATCTTGGTCATATGGTGGAATATAAAAAAGCTAGTCTGTTCAAGATCGTTGGCGAACTTCCAAGCATGTCGCGCCCAATGTATGAGACCATTCATACGGGCATGCCATCCAGCGAGAATGGCATTGTTGCCAATTCCATGGTTCGACTTTCGAATCAACCAAATGTGTTTCGTTCAGCGAGGGAAGCGGGAAAGGTGACCGCCGCTGCGGCATATTACTGGTATTCCGAGTTGTATAATCGTGCGCCATACGACCCGATCGATGATAGAGAAGTGGATGACCCCAGCCTCAATATTCAACATGGGCGTTTTTACACGCAGGATGAATACCCCGATACCGAGTTGTTCAATACTGCGGCGTATCTCGTCCGCAAATACTCACCCGATTATTTGCTGCTGCACCCCATGGGTATGGATTACCACGGCGAGACGTACGGCTCAGACACCAGACAATATCGCAACCACGCTGTGTATCAAGATGCAAAACTCGCGCCGCTTCTGGTCGAATGGCGCGAGCGTGGGTATACGATATTTGTGACGGGCGATCACGGCATTAACGCCGATGGGGCACATGGCGGCACCACGCCCGAGCAGAGAGAAGTTCCCTTTTACGTGATTCAACCGTCCCTTAAGGGGAGAGGCGATACGGGGGAGGTCATTTCACACTTGCAGATCGCGCCCACAGTGTTGAGTCTGCTTGGTGTCCCCATCCCAATCACAATGAAGCGTGAGCCGTTAGCCCTCGACTAATGCTTTGACCAATTCGCGATTGAAGTCGGGAATATCCGCCACGACCCGCCCCCAAACCTGATTGCCTTCGCGGAAGGCGGCTTCATCCGCCCAGACCCCGCCGACGTTTTCGAGATCATCCTTGATGCCAGTCGAGCCGGTGACGCGCTGACCTTTTTTGATGATGCCAGCCGAGATGGCGATGGAACCGCCATGACAAATGATGCCAATGATTTTATTTGCATCATTCATTTCTTTGACCAGTTTCTTTACCACATCATATCTGCGAACTTTATCAGGTGCCCAGCCACCGGGGAGAATGAGCCCCAAAAGTTCACTAGCTTTTAGGTCCTCGATCTTCGCATCAGGCGTGATGACCAGACCGTTCTTGCCGCGTACGGGTTTTAGGTCGAGCCCGGCGCTGAGAACCTTTGCGCCTTCCTCTTGCAAGCGCATCACAGGGACATAGTACTCAAGGTCTTCAACCCCTTCGGCAATTAGGGTGGCAATGATTTTATTTTTTAGTTGCATTGTTTTTCTCCGTTGTCAAATTTACTCTCCAATGATTTTTACCAACACTCGCTTACGTCTGCGCCCATCGAATTCGCCGTAGAAGATTTGCTCCCATGTGCCAAAATCGAGCTGACCGTTCGTGACTGCCACAACTACTTCGCGTCCCATAATCTGCCGCTTCATGTGTGCATCGGCGTTGTCTTCGCCGGTGTCATTATGACGGTAACTGTTGACTGGTTCGTGAGGGGCGAGTTTTTCCAGCCATGTTTCGTAGTCGCTGTGCAGTCCGCTTTCGTCATCGTTGATGAATACTGAGGCTGTGATATGCATTGCATTCACAAGACATAAGCCTTCCTTAATTCCGCTTTCGCTCAGAGCTTCTTCCACTTGGGATGTGATGTTTACGAACCCCCGACGGGTGGGTAGGTGGAACCACAATTCTTTTCGATATGATTTCATGTATTTCTCTCAAGGACGGATTTTATCTCTTAAGATTTTACATGACTCTGGCGGTTTGAGGTAGCACATAAACCGCGGAAAAAATAACGCCGGAAAGTCTAAACAGACTTTCCGGCTTAAGAGAGGAGAAGAGTATGCAGAAATTACTTGACGACCAGTTTGCCAACCATGCCCGCTTCAAGGTGACCGGGGACGTTACAAACCACGGTGTATTCACCAGCTTCATCGATCTTGAAGGTGAATTCACCGCTCTCTCCGGCAGCAAGTTTGGCATCAATGATGATGTCTTCCGGCTTGATATCCGCACCGGTGGTGTACACCGCACCCTGTTTCAAGATGACAAAGTTGTGCTCAACTGCGCCGCTGTTGGTTAATTTCAAGGTTACGGTGGCACCGGCGGGAACTTCAAAGTTTGCCGGGGTGAACATCAAGTCGCTCATATCAGCTGAAATTTCAGCTGTTGGTCCGCTGGCACCGCCACAGGCGGCTAGAAGTGCTGCAAATACAGTGAAAAGAAGGAACTTACGGAACATTTGTGGGGTCTCCAATAGAAAGTGAAATTTGGTACAGACTAACGGTCTTATTGTACGTAAAATCACAATAATTTCAACCCAAAAAGTCCACTTTTTGCATAGAATTAGCTTAGAGAATCTGGACAAGCCCAAGGGCAATTCAAACCCATTCACCATGATAAAATTTCTTGCTTTGGAGGTATTCATGGCAAAAAAGAAAAAATATTCGATCAATTGGGAGGATGATCTTCCCGTATCGTTTGAGGTCAATGGTGTGCAGTACAAAAATCTGGAAGATGTTCCAGACGAAGAAGATCGCCGCAAACTGGAAGCAATGTTGGATTCTTCAATCGATGCAGATTTTAATGACCCTGAGTTTGAGAAAATGATGAAAGAAACTCAGCAGATCAATAGCGTTTCTGCTGAAAAACTGATTGTGCGCATTTTTACTGGTATTGCAGTCGTTATGTTGATGGTTGCGGGAATTTCCACGGTCAACATCTTCAGTAAACTTGGTCGGGAAGAAAGCGCACCTGGTAAAGTGGTGGATGTGGTAGAGCAACGTTATGAAGACCCCGAAACGGATAACGTCAGCTATTATTATGTACCAGTGGTGGAGTTCAAATCACGCGACGGTCAGCGGATGCGTGTGCAGTTGACCGAAGGCAGCAACCCGCCTTCTCATGAAGTGGGGGACGAAGTGACTGTCCTCTATGAGCCGGAGAATCCGAGTGATGCGCGCATAAAGTCGTTTGGCAGCACAGCGCTGATGTGGATTTTACCCGGTATCACCGGGCTATTGGGCATTGCGTTTTTGGGAGCCATTCTGGCAGTGCAACAATATTTGTTTACACCATCAGAAACTTAGTTCTTTCTTGACTTGTTCTTTCCAGTTTTTGCCTGGTTTGCAGTTTTATTGCGGTTCAACTTTTTCAACCAGAATCGTCGCTTCGCTCAGCAGAGCGGCTACAGCGCCAATGGCGGCGAGCTGCGGGGCGATCAAAACTCCCACTACGCCAAGGGTGACAGGCAGTTCCATTAAGATCTTGCCTTCCTTGTTTTTGATGATCACTTTGCGAATGTTGCCTTCGTGCAGCAATTCCTTGATTTTAGCGACAACCTTTTCGCCTTCGACCTGAAATTCTTCCGTGCGCGATGTGCCGGTCATATTGAGTCCTTTCAGCTTTTATTACGATAGTATTCGAACCATTTTTCATCAAGTGGCTGCCATTCGTCGCTTTGGTCGGCTTTCTCCTCCCAATTTTCCTTGCCGCTCCATTCTGCGATCTTTATGGCATAGATGGATGTGGACCGTAGTTCTTTGTCTGTAATCTCTCGGTATTCCTGCCCGGCTTTCAAAGCGGGGAAATATTTGCTGATCAAACCGTAAAGAAGCCGCTTTGCTTCATCCGGGTCTGTCACAATCCTTGCCGTGCCGAATGCGGCAACGCTGCGGTATTGCAATGAGAACTCCAACGCCACATTGGATGGCAGGAGTTGACCAAGTTCACTCGCTTCAAAACTGACCTTGGGGTTGTATTCAATATTTGAGCGGATTCTCCCGGCAATGTTTGAATGGAAGACGATCTGGTGATTTTCCTCGTCGTACCAGAATGTGCTGGTATTTATGAACGGCTGCCCGTCAACAGAAGTGGCGACCCGCCCGACCTTGGCGGTTTTGAGATACTCCCGTATCCATGCATCATCTTTTGTGAGGTGCGGGCGTCGCTGGAATGTAGCGGGGTTTTGTCCAATGTATTCTCGTGGCATGTTTATGATTATTCCTTTACTTTCAGTTGACTAATGTAATAGAACCATAACGCAAAACCACTGGAGATCGTTCCAACCAGTACGATCATCCAGCTGATAATGCTCATGTTGTCGATAAATGATAGGAGGAAATACAAGCTTGCCCCAGCGGTGAGTGCGCTCAATAGTGTTACCTCAAGTGCTGTCAGATTGGCGATGCTGCCGGGTTTGTTCGGTTGAGGGATGCTGGAGGTGCGCCAGCGGAATGCATCTTCGATCTCAGGGTTGTTTGCAATATAGAACTCTTTGATCCTGTTCATTGCCTTCACAGATTCGTGCCAGGCGATACGCAAGCGGGCAAGTTGAGCGAGGGTTAGCGCTCCTATTGCGGTAAGGACCACGAACAAGATGAAGAACGCAAGAGCAACAGTTCTAGATTTACCATCCATTTGGGTGCCGACAATGGCAGCGACCAGGGAGCCGGTGGAGACCAGATAAAAGGATGTGAACCGGGATCGGTCTTCGTTGGCTTGAAAGGCGGTTTGGGAGATGTAATCAAATTCCTTTTGGAGAATCTGGTCGGGGTTAAGTTTGGGGCTGGTTTTGGTCTTGTTGAACATGGCATCTCCTTTTCATGATGTCTCAATTATGACATGAAAAAAGCGGATGTGACTAGCACATCCGCTTTAGGCTTTTTTCTTTACTGTAGTGCCCATTCGCCATTGCGCATCACTGGCTCGTGCCGACCATCTTTGGTAATTCCGTCGATGTCCATCTGCGGC
The DNA here is from genome assembly GCA_037916115.1 of Anaerolineales bacterium. Taxonomy (GTDB): domain Bacteria; phylum Chloroflexota; class Anaerolineae; order Anaerolineales; family Villigracilaceae; genus Villigracilis. The sequence goes on along the minus strand of JBAIYF010000102.1, from coordinate 1,213 downwards.
GAACCTATCATGAAGTCCACATGGTTAAGGCTGACGTTGCCCCCGGCGGCGATGAATTCGTCGTCGTTCAATTCAGTCCCTCCGGCGAGAGTGAAGCGGTAGGCACGTCCGATAGCGATATGGCAGGACGCATTTTCATCGAAGAGGGTGTTGTAGAAGAGATGTCCGCGTTTGCCAATGGGGGAGGATGCAGGTACGAGCGCGAGTTCGCCGAGGCGTTGGGAGCCTTCGTCTGTGTCTATTAATTTTTGCAGGGCGGCTTCGCCTTGTTTTGCAGTGACCTTGACGATGCGTCCATTCTCGAAGGTGACTTGGAAATCGTCGATGAGCGTGCCGCCATAGGAAAGCGGGAAGGTGGCAGAAATTACGCCTTCTGCGCGGTTACGGTCTGGCAGGGTGAAGACTTCTTCAGTGGGCATGTTGGCGGTAAAGGCAACCCCGTTCTGCGCCAGCGATTGGGCGCTGATCCAGAGATGTCCGCTGGGCAGACCTACGGTAAAGTCTGTGCCGGGGGCTTTGTAGTGGAGGGCGGTGTATTGTTTGTTTTGCAGGTAGAGTGCGCGTTCACGCAAGGTGACGATGTGCTTCTTCCAGGCATCGATGGGGTCAGGTTGGTCGATGCGGGTCGTCTCGAAGATGGCTTGCCAGAGTTTGTCTACCGCTTTTTCCGTGGGCAGGTCGGGGAATATCTTGTGCGCCCAGGCTTCACCTGCGGCGGCGACCACACACCAATTAATGGCATTCGAGCTGACTTTTGCGCCGATGGGTCCCCAATTTTCAAGGTGTGCCCGCTGCATTTGACCGACCACATCTGGGTCAAGCCCGCCGAGCAGGTCTGGATTGGAACCGGCAATGGAGAGCAGTGCATCGCCGTTATCGATCATATCTTTGATGGCATCTATCTGCCACTTGGAGTAGATATCAAAAGACCCTTTTGGAGCGTGTTGGGCGCGGATGCGCAGCATTTCTTCATCTGCAAAAATGGCGTCCACATATTTTGCGCCAACAGAATAAGCAGATTTGGCGATTTCACGCACCAACGGTGCAAATTGATGCGGCACACCGCGAGTGGAACCTAATGTAATGATGAGCCGTTGCCCGGCGCGAATGTTCAAACCGACTTTGACAATGGCTTCAGCGTACTTTTCCAGCATTTCCTGATGGTTGTACTTGGTCATGATTCCTCGAAATCTTTAAATATTGCACCAAGTAT
>JBAIYF010000101.1:0-3746 GCA_037916115.1 Anaerolineales bacterium | reverse complement strand
CATCGACCAGGTTTCGTTTTCTCTGCCGTGGCCCGTGCGTTCATTTCAATACGAAGTGACGAGTAACGAAGTTGCTCGCTGTTGGGTGGTAGAAGTTGACGGGCGCGTTGCGGCGATGATGGTGGGCTGGTTGATGGTGGATGAATTGCATGTTGCCACCATTGCCACGCACCCCGATTTTCGCAGGCAGGGCTTGGGAAAAAAGATTTTGGTGCATGCCCTGCTGGCGGCAAGGGATGAAGGTGTGATTCGCGCGTTTTTGGAAGTACGTGAACGGAACGAAGCCGCGCAGAATTTGTATCGCAGCCTTGGCTTTGTGGAAGACGGCAGAAGGAAAGAGTATTACAAAGATACAAGGGAAGATGCCATTTTGATGTCTGTCGATGGACTGGACCATCTGCAAGGAGCCTAAATGTCTGCCGCTGAAACGCTCGACCGAATTGCCCGGGAAGTATCTGTTTGTACGAAGTGCGCCTTACATGAGTCCCGTAAAAAGGCGGTGACGGGTGAGGGTCCTGCGGATGCAGAAGTGATGTTCATTGGTGAGGGTCCGGGCTTCCATGAGAATGAGCAGGGACGTCCGTTCGTGGGGGCTTCGGGAAAATTTTTAGACCAGTTATTGGAACAGGCGGGTCTTGTGCGTGGCGAGGTGTTCATTGCAAATGTTGTAAAGTGCCGCCCGCCCGGCAACCGCGACCCGCAGCCCGATGAACTTGAGATGTGTAATCAATATCTTGAGGCGCAGATCCGGGCGATCGACCCGAGCGTCATCATTACATTGGGACGGATCTCGATGGGCAGGTATTTTGCCGGGGCGAAGATCACTTCCATTCATGGGCAGATGCAAAATATCGGCGGAAGGTTTATCATTCCCATGTATCACCCGGCGGCAGCGTTGCATCAGCCTGCCTTGCGCCCATCCATGCTGGCAGATTTTGCCAAACTGCCGGACCAGTTGAATGAAGCCCGTACGGCATTAGGGCGGAAGGCGATTGAAAGAAAAAATATCGCAGTGGTGAAAGACGATAAGCCGCAGCAGTTAAGTTTATTTTGATATTGAAGGAAATCACATGACTATCAAAGAAGAATTGATCAAGAAATTAAGAGATAAAAGCGCCAAGGTTGCCATCCTTGGCTTGGGGTATGTGGGGCTGCCGCTGGCAGTGGTGTTTGGTGAGGCGGGTTTCAAGGTCACTGGTGTGGACCCGGATAAACGCAAGATCGATGCACTGAAAAAAGGCGAGTCATACATCCCTGATGTGAAGACCGAGGCGGTTGCCAAACTGGTCAAGTCGGGTTATCTGACAGCCTCCGCCGATTTTTCGGTGCTGAAGGATATGGACGCCGTCAGCATTTGTGTGCCGACGCCTTTACGCCAGACCGGCGACCCGGATATGTCCTACATCATCTCCGCGATGGAGGAGTTGAACAAATACATGCACAAGGGCATGGTGGTTGTACTCGAATCCACGACCTACCCTGGCACGACAAGAGAACTGTTACTGCCCAAACTTGGTAATGAGCATGGTTTGGCGGTTGGCGAAGATTGGTTCCTGGCATTTTCGCCAGAGCGTGTGGATCCCGGTCGTGAAGACTTCACCACCATTAATACCCCCAAGGTGATGGGCGGTATTACCGAAGCCTGCGGCGAAGTGGCGACCGCCTGGTATGAGGGTGCCATTCAGACCATTCATAAGGTCTCAACTGCTGAAGCCGCAGAGATGGCGAAACTGCTGGAGAATACCTTCCGCATGATCAACATTGGCATGGTCAATGAATTGGCGATCATGTGTGAGCGCCTCGGTGTGGATGTGTGGGAGGTCATTGATGCGGCGGCGACCAAGCCCTTTGGTTTTATGAAGTTCACACCGGGTCCGGGCTTGGGCGGGCACTGTATCCCCATCGATCCGCTTTATCTTTCGTGGAAGATGAAGTCGCTCAATTACAATGCGCGTTTCATCGAGTTGGCTTCTGAGATCAATACGAATATGCCGCGTTATGTGGTCAGCCGCCTGATGGAGTCGATGAATGATATTGGCAAGACCATCAAAGGTTCGAAAATCCTTGTATTGGGTGTGGCGTACAAACCAGACATTGACGATGTGCGCGAGTCTCCGTCGCTGGATGTGATCGGGCTGTTGCAGAAGAAGGGCGCAGTTGTGAAGTATCACGACCCGTATATTCCGCACATTCATCATGAACATGATGGCTGGCAGATGGACAGCGTCACAGACCTGATGGGTGAGGTTGGAAATGCCGATGCAGTGGTGATCGTGACCAACCATAAGATGTATGACTATCAGGCGATTATTGCAGGTGCAAAATTTGTGTTTGATACACGCAATGCGACCGGGAAACTTGGTTCATTTGCGAACGTGGAACGTTTGTAGTTCTTTCAAGGTGAATCATGGCTCATTATTTGGTTACGGGTGCTGCAGGTTTCATCGGTGCGAAGACCTCGGAAATGTTGATCTCACAAGGGCATACTGTCGTTGGCATCGATAACGTCAATGATGCGTATGACCCGCGCATGAAGGAATACCGCCTGAAGAAATTGATGGCGATGCCGGGGTTCAAATTTCACCGGCGCGACATTTCTGATAAATCGTGCATCGAGTTGTTCAAGGATGACAAACTTGATGGTGTGATCCATCTCGCGGCGCGGGCGGGGGTGCGTTACAGCGTAGAAAACCCGTGGGTGTTCCTTGAGTCGAATGTGATCGGTACGTTGAACATGTTGGAAGTTTGCCGTCAGTATGGCTGCAAGAAGTTTGTGATGGCTTCCACCTCCAGCATTTATGGTGAGAATCCGCCTTATCCCACACCGGAAACCGCATCCAGCAGTGAGCCGATGCAGCCATATGCCGCCAGTAAGAAGGGCGCGGAGGCATTGGTGCATTCCTATCATCACCTTTACGACATTGACTCGACCATCGTCCGCTACTTCACGGTGTATGGTCCGGCGGGCCGCCCCGACCTGGCCATGTTCCGCTTCGTGCAATGGATCATCGAAGGGCAGCCTGTGCGCATTAACGGCGATGGCAATCAGTCGCGCGGCTTCACGTACATCGAAGACATTGCCCGTGGCACCATTGCCGCGCTCAAGCCGCTGGGATATGAGGTCATAAACCTCGGCGGGCATGAGGTCATCAGCATCAACGAGTTGGTGACTCTTACTGAGGAGTTGACCGGCAAAAAAGCGAACGTGCAGTATGGTCCGCCCAACCTCGCCGATATGCTTACCAATCAAGCCGATGTAAGCAAGGCGCGTCAGTTGCTGGGATGGGAGCCGCAATTCAACCTGCGTATGGGCTTGAAAAATCTGATCGATTGGTACATGGCAGAACGAAGTTGGGCGAAGGAAGTCCTTACGCCGTAAAACACCGGAATGCAAAACTTTAAATTACCAGTTACCATTTACGCCCTTATAATCGTAAATGGTAACTGGTAAATTTTTTATGTCCCTTCTCTCAAAATTCAAAAACGACCCGCTCTTTGCTAAAGTAATGCGTTCCAGCGGCTCGTTATTCAGTAATAACACTCTCGCGCTGGGACTCAGTGTGGTGCAGGGTATCATGGCAACCCGCCTGCTCGGACCGGCTGGGTTCGGTCTCATCGGTGTGGTGATGGCGTTCGCTTCGACAGTGAACAGCATCTTCTCCTTCCGTATGAGTGAGTTGGTGGTGCGCTATGGCGGCGAATACCTGAACAGACAGGAAAAAGAAAAAGCCTCCGCCTTGCTCAAG
>JBAIYF010000100.1:0-5832 GCA_037916115.1 Anaerolineales bacterium | reverse complement strand
CCTGATTTTGTTGAGAATGCCAGGCAGGCTGTGAGGCTGAAGGATAAGTTTGTGCTGCTGAGTCAGCGTTGGGATTATGACATTACGTCGCCCATCGATTTTGCCGAAGGGTGGCAGTCTCGGCTGAGAGAATCTGTCAGAGAACAGAACCGGCTTCATCGTCCCGCAGGAAGCGATTTTTTCCTCTTCCCAAGATCCTGCTATGAAGACGTCCCCAATTTCACCATCGGCCGCGCAGGCTGGGATAACTGGATGATCTATAAGGCACGCAAGGAAGGCTGGCCTGTCATTGACTGCACGCCGTCTGTGATGATCGTGCATCAGAACCACGATTACAGCCACCTGCCCGGCGGAAAGACTCACTATGAGCATCCCGACACGAATGAGAATATCCGTCTTGCGGGCGGGCAGGCGAACATCCGTTATACGATTCTGGATTCAACGCACTGCCTCGTTGATGGTAAACTTTCGCGCCCCAAGATGACATCCATGCGCTTCACGCGTCGACTTGAGCTGATCCTGCGTGCGATCTTTTTCTTCCTCCCCGAGCAGACCGTGGAGAATATCGCAAGACCGAAGCGTTGGCAGAAGAGATTTAAGAAAATATTTCGATAATTCGATATTCGATCATCGAGTTTCCAATATCGAATATCGTTCTCCAAACCTTCAACCTGAATCCTGGAACCTGGAACCCAATATGAGAAAAGGTCAAAACCCCGCTAAGTTCGTCAAAGACGTTGCCCGCCCCGAGCGAATCACCGTTGCGTTGTTGAATTACATCCCCTTCCTGAGCGGATTTTATGCCGAGACTCTCGATGTGTTGAAAGTCTCGCTCGAGTCCATGCGCAAAGGTGCGGGTTTGCCATTCGACCTGATGATCTTCGATAACGGCTCCTGCCCTGAAGTGCGCGATTTTTTGGTGAAAGAAAAAGAAGAGGGACGCATTCAATATTTGATCCTCTCTGAGAAGAACATGGGCAAGGGCGGCGCGTGGAACGTGATGTTGGCGGGTGCGCCGGGTGAGATCATTGCCTACACCGATAGCGACGTGTTGTTCTCGCCGAACTGGCTCTCGCGTTCGGTGGAATTGCTCGAAACCTTCCCGAACGTCGGCATGGTTACGGCGCGACCGTATCGCACCTCGCCGGAGTTGTACTCCTCCACGTTGGAATGGGCGAAGAAAAATGCGACCCTCGATGAAGGTCAATTCATTCCGTGGGAAACCTTTTTGGAGTTCAACCTCTCGCTCGGGCAGACCGAAGAAGAGAATGTGAAAGTCTATGCCGAGACGAGTGACTGGCGCATTCAATACAAAGGCGTGACGGCACTTGCCGGTGCAAGTCACTGGCAGTTCACGGCGTATAAATCCACGCTTCAGCAGTTCCTGCCCTTCGACATGGACAAGCCGATGGGGCAAGTTCGTCAACTTGATAAGCGCATGAATGATGCGGGCTTGCTGCGATTGATGGTGAGCGATCCGTTGGCTATGAATATGTCTAACACGCTGGGGTATTTGCGCGGGGAGTTAAAGAAAGAGGAAAGAAGAAAGAAAAAGATAGGGCTCGGGAAACGGGTTTTGGAATTGCCGCCGATTAAGAAGATGTTGTTGGCGGTGTATAACAAAATATTCAGTTGGTATTACTCCTGAATGGTGAGAAATCTACCAGGGCTACACTTTTATTTTTGACCATAATACTACTTGATTGCGTCCGTTGTGTTTGGCTTGATACAAGGCTTTATCGGCAGTTTCAAGTACCAGTGCTTCATATTGACCATGCGTGGGAAACTCTGAAATACCCGCTGAAATTGTGATTGAGATCGTGTTGTGATTTACGTAGATAGGGCTTTCTTGAATGGATTCGCGCAGACGATCTGCAATGAGAAAAGCATCCTCTTCTTTCGTGTTTGGAAACGCCACAAGAAATTCTTCGCCCCCATACCGGCAGACAATATCACCGGTGCGGGTGAATTCCGCAAGATGATCTGCGAGGTCTCGTAATACAAAGTCGCCAGTGGCGTGTCCGTACATATCATTGACCAACTTGAAATGATCGATGTCCAAAATTAGAAATGAGATTGGGTATTGTTCGCGAATTGCGCGCGATAATTCGCGTCCAAGCGTTTCCTTCAAGTAATGTCGGTTGTGGAGTTTTGTAAGCGGGTCGCGAATGGCTTGTTCGCGCAGTTCGTCCTGAAGACCTTGGATTTCTTTCATCTGTTCTTCAAGCCTGATATAAGCTGTGCGCAGTTTGGTGTCCGATTCTTTTTGGGCGGTAATGTCTTCTTTAATGGCAATGTAATTGACAATAGTGCCGTTTGTATCGATGATGGCGGAAACAATTTCGACCTCCCAATATAGTTCCCCGTTCTTTTTTTTGTTCAAGAGCTCGCCGCGCCACACCCTGCCGGTTTGAATAGTCTTCCACATGTCCTGATACGTTTCAAGAGGTGTTTGCCCAGACTGAATGAAGCGTGGATTCATTCCAATGACTTCATTCAGCTCGTAGCCGGTTAGTTTCGAAAAATAAGGGTTGACATACTCGATATTGCCTCGAATATCGGTGATCACTACCGAAACCGGGCTTTGCTCTACAGCTTTGTGGAGTTGCAATAAACGCAGTTCATTCCTTTTGAGTTCTGTAATATCCCGTAGGATGATCAATCTGCCAAGCAGTTCTTTCGGCCACTCATTGCGGAGCGGAGAGATCAGTGCGTCGTAAAAGCGCTGATTGGCTGCTCCGAACTCAAATTTAACTTCCTTTTCAGGCGCTTCACCAAGTTCGGAACTGAAGCGGGGGGAGAGCTCATCCAGCCTTTTGCCAAGTAAGGCATCTTCGGTGCTCTCAAGAATGGTTGCCGCCGAGCGGTTGATGTCAATAATGCGATTCTTTAGGTCGAGCGCGATCATGCCATCACTCAGGCTGTTGATCAATTTATTGCGGGCGATCGGGGAGATGTTCAGTAAATTGTTGCCATATAAAGCCCATAAAACCATAAGACCAAAGAGAGAAGAAGTTGCAGCAGACCAGTCCACTCCCGGCATTTTGGCTATATCTGTTTGATAAGCAACATTCAAGAAAATCGATGTGAGAAGTGCGGCCAGCAGCCATCGTGCCTGACGCTTCATGATATTGGATCCGCGAAATACGCCAATGAAAGCAATGATTATTGTTGATAGTATTACTGTATAGCCTGTGAACACGGTATATGCAAAAGCAGGGCCGTGTATAAATAAAAGGATATTGTTTGGCTGGGGAATGAAATTGTTCCAATACAGCCCGTGCCATGGGTTTGTGGAGACCAGCACTACATTCGAGGTCATGTAAAATGCCAAAACAGTTTTCAACCATTTTTTCTGGGTTGTCTGTTCATACCCCGTAAACGCTAATGCGAACATAAGCGAGAACATGTTTGCAGCGGTATAGCCCCATGCATCCAGAGTCGCAAACAAGATCTTCAGCGGAATTGGCACTGCCGCATATCCCAGTGTGACCATCACCGTCCAGAAAACGTGTGAAGTGGACAACAAGGCAAAATAATAGCCGGTTAGTCCCTGCCTGCGCTGCCAGGCTATTGTAGCAATGATTAGGAACACGATCATCGAAATAAAGGACGAGACGACAATGGGGGTGATCGCGAACATAGGAGGCAGTTTATACCTTTTAGAGTCAAAAAGCAATCCTGTCTCTCGTGCTAAAATGGGAGCCCAGCGATAAATTCCTTTTCTGCACCTTCTTGTGACTGGCTCTTCGTTAAGTAGACATTTCTTGCAGGAGGGTCGGGATAATTTCAAACAAATTTTGGGTTTGATGTGATTTACCGTAAATTCGGAGAGTGTTGATGTTAGCAAACATAACAAATATGTTTAGAAAGAATCAAGGTTGGAGCTTTTTTGTAATTACATCTTTGGGGGTTTTGTTTATTGTTTATAAAAGTATTTATCAATCTGCCAGCCATTTGAATGACCTTGTAAGTTTTTTTGTTTTGGTCGTTTTGTGCGGCATTTCTTATCACAATAAAAATCGATGGGGAAACTGGTCGGGTGCCCTTCTTATTATTTTGCTTTATTTTCCACCCTTGTACTGGCTTTGGCGTAGCGGTCAGTATGATACAACCTCAATTGCGGGGCTACTACCCGTTCAAGACATGTTCCGCTATTATGGCGATGCCCTTCGCCTGCATTATGGATATCCTTTTTCTCCAATAGGCTCCTGGCGTCCGATTTTTAGCGGGTATATGTCCGTAATCCTTAAGTTGACGGATGAAAACTTGCAAGCGGCATTGATAGTTCTCGCTATTTTTGTTGTTGTCTCTATTATTTTCCTTGCAGATGAAATTAAGAAAAACTTTGGATCTTTTTCTGCCATGCTGGTTGTTGTGGTTTTGTATTACTGCTACAAAGGATACGGGTTTATCGGGAAAATTATGACAGAGCAGTTAGGGCTGCCTCTGGGCGCTCTTGCATTAGCCCTGTTCCTGCAGGGAATTCGACTGCAAAACAAAAAGACGATTTTATTGGGCTTGTTCACCCTGAGCTTTGCACTGAATGTAAGGGCGGGAGCGTTGTTTATTCTCCCAATGATCGTTTTATGGGGAGCAGGTTACCTAAGGGATAAACGTGTTTCTGTGGTGGAAATTGGAGTTTTTCTGCTCGCGGGTATTTCAGGCTTTTTTATTAATTACCTTGTTTTTACGGTGATAGGGAATTCAAATACTGTTCTTTTTGGTAATTTTGCAAATACATTTTATGGTCTGGCTACGGGGTACAGGGGGTGGAGCGCCGTAGTGAGTGATTATGGCGTCTATGACGGCAGTTTGTTGTGGCCGCAGATCATCGATGTAGTTCGTGAAAACCCTGGGAACTTGGCGCTGGGCATTTTTAGGGCGTATGCAGATTATTTCAAGCCTGAGATCATGTTCCGTTTTTTGTACTTCCCTGCTGGGGCGCAGACATTGGTGTCGTATGTGTTGTATGGCTTAACGTTCTTGGGAATCATTCGATTGTTTCGTATGCGGAATGACATTGCAAGCTTTTTGTTGTTTTCATTGGCAGGCTTGTTCCTGTCGATTCCTTTTGTCCCGCCCATCGACGATGGTCTGCGTGCCATGACGGTAACCATCCCCTTCTCTGCATTGATACTGGCATTGCCGCTTTCGAGTGTTTCTCAGGAGCCTCAAAAACTTCCTGGAAATCGATTGATCTCTGGATATGCACTTGGTTATATTGCACTATGCGTACTGGGCCCGATGGTGATTTTTCTTTTTCCAGAACAGCCCCCGGTCTTGTCAGCAAGAGAGTGTGAAGGTTCGTCTACTCCGTTGGATATTTGGGTGAAACCTGGATCCTTTGTTCGAGTGGTGGAAAACGAGTTGATACCATATTCATTGGTTCCTGATTTACGCGTGAGAGACCTGCGGTCTTCCATTGCGAAATATGAATTTGATTTTTTCAATGAAGGTAGTGCAGTGCTTCGTCGCGTGGACCCGGGGCAAACTATTTTAGTGGGGCATGATCTCCGTTCACTTTCATCAGAGTCTGGTGCAGTGATAGTGATCGTGCCAAATGGTAAGGTGGTAGTAGGTCAGATCAATCAGTTTTGCGCCGAGTATCTTACAACGGATAATTGGGGAGATGCCAGGATTTTTATCGAACAGTCTCTAGATCCTTCCGACTTTTTAGCCTCCGATTAAGGAGGCTGATTTTCTTTCTTCCGAGAATATGATTATCAGGGTATTATTTTTAGACCCGATAACTACATAAGCAATCTTCACTTGTAAAAACTCTTTTTCTGCATATGACAAAACGCATTTTCATCTCCGCCGACCACGGCA
>JBAIYF010000099.1:0-4922 GCA_037916115.1 Anaerolineales bacterium | reverse complement strand
CTTGCGCTTCAACCATTCCGCCGAGAGTTCGGGGTGCTCGACGGACATGACCCCGCCGAAGCCGCAACATTCGTGTGAGTTGGGTAATTCCACCAGCGTTGCACCGTGGACGTTTTGCAACAGTGTGCGCGGCTGTCTGTCCACGTTGATGCCGCGCAGGGTGTGGCAGGATGGATGGTAGGTGAGAAGTCCGTCCCAGTGTGCGCCAAGGTCGGTGACGTGGAGTTTGTCCACGAGGTATTCGGTGAATTCGTAAACACGTTTGCCAAATGCTTCTGCGCGTGGATGCCACTCGCTGTCGCCTTCGAAGAGTTCTAATAGATTATGACGAAAGTGATGCGCACATGAGCCGGAAGGTGTGACGATGTCCCCTTGGGTTTGCTCGAATAGTTTTATTGTATGTTCTGCAACCTTGCGCGAATCTGCCCGCAGACCGGCGTTGAATTGCGGCTGTCCGCAGCAGGTTTGGTCGGGGGCGAAGTCCACGTCACAGCCGAGGCGTTGGAGAATGTCTACGACGGCATCCCCAGTTTCGGGGAAGAATGAATCGGTCAGACAGGTGATGAAGAGTTGGACGCGGGGCATGGTCAAATTATACGACTCCCCCATCCTTAAACGAAAACTCGCCCGCGGACTTTGCATCACGCGGGCGAGTCAGGTTTTTTTATTTATTGAAGGGGAAGCTGCAAGAGTTTGCTTGCACCGTTGACGTTCACTTCATAATCACCTTCAGGGAGGTTGACGGTGTTCAACGGAATTTCAATGCGGACGGGGAAGCCTTCAGGGTTGCAATCGGTCTGTGCCGGAAGTTCGGCGATCAGGCGGATGAAGAACTTGTTGCCATCGCGCTTGAGCTGCACTTCGCCGACCTGACCACAACCAACGGGCAACATTCCGGTCACCACCGCATGGACGGGGATGGGCGAACCCACACCGACCTGAATTTCAATGTCATCCACGCGGACATCGTCCATGTAGGTGGGCCATTCACGAAGGCGTAAGTCACCGGTGGATTGGCTGTCGGTCACCGAGAAGGGAGCGCGCACACCGTTCACTTCCACTTCATATTCACCAACGGGCAGGTCACTGATATTGAGCGGAACCGTAACACGCTGGGGCAAGGTATCTTGCACACAGCCTTCTGCATCAGAGGGCAGGGTGCCAAGTTCGATGAAGAAAACAGCGCCATCCTGCACAGTGCGGATGTATTCAAGCTGCGCGCAGGTATCGGGCAGGTTATAGTTCACAATCACATTCGCTGCAATCGCGGATTCGGGTCCGATCTCAACAGCAGCATCGACCACTTCCACAGGGGTGTAACCTTCGGTATCCGCACCGCCAACTGAGGCAGGTTCACCTATCACAGCAGGCTCGGTTTCTACAACAGCGGGCTGGGTTTCAACAACAGGTTCAGACGGTTCACCTGAGGAACTTGCAATAACAGGCGTACAGGCATTCAACGCCAACGCCAATAAAACGGATAGAAAAAGAATGGTTTTGGTTTGTTTCAACATGATTCAATCTCCTTTATATATTTCACCCCTAAAAGACGGAAGCTCGCACAAAAATGTTCCCCAAAACCACCCCTTAAATAGCAGATGCCCCACCAAGGTTGTTGGGGCATCTTGGGAAAGACCGATGACAGATCTATTTGCCGTACCACATGCGAGACAGGAGATTGTCCTTGAGAATGAATTGATGATACAAAGCAGCGCCGACGTGCAAAAAGATCAATGCCATGGTCAGCAAATAAAAAGCCTGATGAATTTCACCAATAAAACCCGCACGGCTGATCTGTGTGCTGCTATCCATAAGATATCCGAACAGGTTGCGGTTGTATGCGATCAGACCACCCAACCCGAGGATGGAAAATGACCCAAGATAAAGCCCAAGATGTGTCAACTCGCCGACCTTGTTAAACAGCCAATTTCCAGTATCCGCTGGTGCGGGGCGCGCCGTGGTAAAACGAACGATCAGTCGTACGACCATGGTCAACAGCAAAAGCGATCCAAGGATCATGTGAATTCCGATGGGCGAATTGCCGCCCGCTTCTGAAAGGAAGCCCGCTCCAAACAAAAATATGACGGTCAACCAATGCAATGTAACGAGAATGGGATGATAACGTTTTGTGGTGTTCATTTTTTCGCTCCTTGGCTCAACTATAGGGCTGATATATTAGTGCCAGATTACAAATCTCATCCTTGAAAATTTTCCCACAATTTTCCCATAAATGTAAAAATTCCCTGAAAGCGTTCGCCTCCAGGGAATTTTTGCAAATTACACGACCAAACTTACCATCTTGCCTTTCACAACGATGACCTTCTTTGGCTCTTTGCCTTCCAATTGTTTTTGGACGGACTCAGACGCCAGTGCTGCGGACTTGATATCCTCTTCGCTGGCATCTGCTGCGACCTTGATGCGGTCACGCACCTTGCCGTTGATCTGGACGGGGATCTCAACGAAATCGTCCTTGGCCGCGGCTTCGTCCACGGTGGGCCAGGCTTGAGTGTGGATGGAGTAGGGCTTGCCCATGTGTTCCGTCCACAACTCTTCGGCGATGTGCGGGGCGACAGGCGCCATCATCTTCAGGTAGATCTCCTGCGCCTCCTTCCATTCGTCCGTGCCAACGGCTCCGGCTTCGCGGGCTTTGTACATCTCGTTCATCAACTCCATCAGCGATGAGATGACCGTATTGAACTCAAAGCTCTCGAAGTCACGCGTGACGCGCTTTAAGGTCTGATGAACTTTGCGGCGCAGATCCTTTTTCGTTTCTTCAGAGGCAGTCTCGGCTGAGTCTGATGCGTCTGTGAACAAGGTCCACACACGGCGCATCCAGCGTGCTGTCCCTTCGATGCCGTTCGAATCCCAGGGTGCGCCCTGCTGCCATCTAGCAAAGAACATCAGGTAGGCTCGCACGGTGTCTGCGCCGTATCTTTCCACCAAGACATCCGGAGCAACAACATTGCCGCGGCTTTTCGACATCTTGGTGTTATCTTCCGCCAGCACCATGCCCTGATTGCGCAACTGCATCACGGGTTCGTTACCTTCGGTGATGCCCATATCGCGCAACGCCTTGTGGAAGAAGCGGAAGTACAGCAAATGCATGGTGGCATGTTCGCTGCCGCCGGTATAAGTATCCACGGGCATCCAATAGTTATATTCGGCTTCATCGAACGGCGCCTTATCGTAATGCGGACTCAAATAACGCATGTGATACCACGACGAGCACATGAAAGTGTCCATTGTGTCTGTTTCTCGCACGGCATATCCGCCGCAGACCGGGCAAGTGGTGTCTTTCCATGTCGGGTGGAATTTCAACGGGCTTTCGCCGGTCGGCTTCCATTCGTCAATATCGTCGGGCAGCACTACGGGCAATTGATCATCCGGCACAGGATTCCAACCGTGTGTTTCACAATGCACCATTGGGATCGGCGCCCCCCAGAATCGCTGGCGTGAGATCAACCAATCGCGATAACGATAGTTGACATCCATTTTGCCGACACTTTTTTGCTCCAGATATTCGATCACAGCCTTGATGGCAGGATTCTTCAAGCCCTTATCGCTCGTGGCACGCATGCCGTTGAACTGTCCGCTGTTGATCATCACGCCTTCGCCCGGGTAGGCTTCGGTCATGGTATCGCCGTTCAATTCCATGCCTTCAGGCTGGATGACGGGGATCACCTTCAGCCCAAACTTGCGCGCAAACTCAAAGTCGCGTTCATCATGCGCAGGAACCGCCATGATCGCCCCTGTGCCATACGTCATCAACACATAATCCGCCACCCAGATGGGAATGCGCTCGCCATTGACCGGGTTGATGGCATAACCGCCAGTGAACACGCCGGTCTTTTCCTTATCCTTCGCCTCACGCTGGATGTCGGTCTGTTTCGCCGCCTGAGCCTTATACTCGCTGACAGCTTGTGCATGTTCCGCGCTGGTGATCTTCTCCACCAACGGGTGCTCCGGAGACATGACCATGAAGGTCGCGCCCCACAACGTATCGGGTCGGGTGGTGAAGATCTCGATCGGGTCACCAGCCTCCGTTTGGAAAGTCACCGAAGCGCCTTCACTTCGTCCGATCCAATTTGTCTGCGAAACCTTGATGAACTCGGGCCAGTCAATACCATCGAAACGCAGCAGTTCATCGGCATATTTCGTTGCCTTGAAGAACCACTGTTCCAGTTCCTTTTTGATCACTGGCGTGCCGCATCGGTCGCAAAGACGGTCATCCCCCTTCACCTGTTCGCGCGCCAGAGTCGTATTACAAGACGGGCACCAATCCACCGCCTGCTTCTTGCGATACGCCAGCCCATGCTTGTACAACTGGATGAAGAACCACTCCGTCCATTTGTAATATTCGGGGTCGCACGAAACCGCCTCTCGTTCCCAATCGAACATGGCGCCCATGGTACGCATCTGCTTGCGCATCCGCTCGATATTGGCATACGTCCACTTCTTCGGGTGGATGTTGTGCTTGATCGCCGCACCTTCCGCGGGCAGACCGAACGCATCGAAGCCCATCGGGAACAACACGTTGTAGCCCTTCATGCGCATATAACGCGCGCGCGCATCCGACGGCGTCATGGCATACCAGTGACCGATGTGCAAATCGCCACTTGGGTAGGGCAGCATCGTTAACGCGTAATGCTTCGGCTTGCTGGTATCGATCACCGAACGGTACAACTTGTCGGCTTCCCATTTCGCCTGCCATTTTTTCTCGATAGTACCGGGGGTGTAAGACAGGTCCTTCACTTTTTTCTCCTCTTTTACTTTCTTCTCTATCGCGACGATGGCTTTTGGTTTCTCAGCCACTGGAGCGATGGCTGCCATTGGCGCGGGGATGATTGACTTCGCCGCTTCTTTCTTGGTTTTAGGCTGGCTCGCCTTCTTGATCGTTTTCCCGGCTGTCGGCTTCGTGGCCT
>JBAIYF010000098.1:0-13193 GCA_037916115.1 Anaerolineales bacterium | reverse complement strand
TGCTGATCGCGCTGGGCTTGATGACGGGCGTGAAGAAGGGTGAAGCCGTAAGCAGTCATTAGTAATCAGTTCCGTGAAACGAATTGCACATTACTTTTTTCTGACGATGGTCGCATGGGCGCTTGCCGCCTGTGGATCATCGTCAGATTGCTTTCAAGAGGAAGTCTTCTGCGCGGCGCTCGTCACCGACACGCAAGGCATCGAAGACCACGGCATCAATGCCGATGCGTGGGCGGGCTTGCAACAGGCACAGGCAGATGGGCTGGCAGACCAGGTGGAATACATTGCCTCGGTTGATTCGCGCGACTATTCAAAGAATATTGCTTATTTTGCCGAACAAGGTTTTGATGTGATCTTCACTGCGGGTATTTCACTGGATGACGAAACGCTTCAAAACGCGGACCTTTATCCTGACTCTGTCTTCGTAGGTTTGAACCAAGCCTTTGAAGAATCCCGCCCAAACCTTGTCTCCGTCACCTTCCCTGAAGATCAAATGGGTTTTGCTGCCGGTGCCACTGCGGCGCGGATAACGAAAACAAAAATTGTTGCGGCGGTCTGCGAAACATCGGGTATTGATGCGATGTGGCGCTATTGCGAGGGGTTTCGGGCGGGTGTGGCATTTGTAGATGGGGATGTAAAAGCTCTGGTTGTTTATCGTGAGAATGGTGACCGTGAAAAATTGTTCCTTGATGAGGCTTGGGGGTATGAGACTGCTTCAGATCTGATTCTGCGCGGCGCGGATGTGATTTTTGCTGCAGGCGGAATTACCGGGCAGGGGGCATTGAAAGCTGCGGTTGAGAAAAATGTCTATGCAATTGGGGCGGAACGGGACCAGGCGGGGGCTTTGGGAGAATCCAGCCTGAACGTGGTAACCTCTTTTTTGGGGCAGACCAGTTTCGAGGTACGTGAAGTGATGCGTTTGGTGCATGAAGGGCAAATTATGCCGGCGCGGGTGGGGCAAATCCGGTTTATTGCTTTCGATTCTTCCCTTCCTCCAGAGTTTGAAGCCGAACTGGTGTTGCTTTTGGAGGCGTTACGCAATGGGCAGGTGGTTACAAATGTGCCTGAATCTCGTTAGCATTGCGCAGTCTTGCACAAAGAATAGAGAAGATTTATACTTACATTGTCGTAAGGCTATTCTTAATTAGAGAATAACCTGTCAAATCATTATCTTCTAGAGGAGAAGAAATAACATGAAGAAGCTCTATTTTGTTATGGCAGCTTTGATCGTTGCCTCGCTGATTCTGTCCGCCTGTGGCGGCGGTGGTGCAGCTGGCAGCAATGCCATTAAAGTGGGTCAGGTGACCGACCTTGGTGGTATCGATGACAAGTCCTTTAATGCGACCGCGTATGCCGGTGTTGAAAAGGCTGTTGCCGAACTCGGTGTGGAAGGCAAGTACCTTGAATCCACCCAGCAGGCTGATTATGCCAAGAACATCCAGCAGTTCATCGACGAAGACACCAACCTGATCGTTACCGTTGGTTTCTTGCTCGGTGTTGACACTGCCACCGCTGCAAAGGCTAACCCCGATACTCACTTCGCGATCGTGGACTACGCTTACCCCGACTGCTTTGATCCTGCTGAAGAAGGCAAGACCTGCGGTTCCACCACCGAACTGCCCAACGTGCTCGGTCTGACCTTCCAGATCGACCAGGCTGGCTTCCTCGCTGGTTACGCTGCCGCTGGCTCCACCCAGACCGGCAAAGTTGCGACCTTCGGTGGTATCAACATTCCGCCCGTGGTTTCCTTCATGATCGGTTACGAAAAGGGTGTTCAGTATTACAACGAAGAGAACGGCACCAGCGTGGAAGTGCTCGGCTGGAATACCGAAGCTGGCGACGGCTCCTTCACCGGTAACTTCGACTCCCTCGATGATGGCCGCTCCTTCGCTGAATCCTTCGTTCAGGAAGGCGCCGATATCATCCTGCCGGTTGCTGGACCTGTGGGTCTCGGCTCCGCTGCTTACTGCCAGGAATCCGGCGCCTGCAAGATCATTGGCGTGGACACTGACTGGACCGTTTCCTCCCCCGAATACAAGGACGTCATCCTCACCAGCATCCTCAAGAACATGAACGTTGCTGTGTACGATGCGATCAAGTCCGAAGTTGACGGCACCTTCGCTGGTGGCGTGTATGTTGGTACCGTTGCCAATGGCGGCGTGGGTCTCGCTGATGTGGCCGGCGCCTCTGACGAACTCAAGGCTGGTCTCGATGCTGTCCGCCAGGGCATCATCGACGGCACCATCGTTACCAAGTAAGTTTTACCCTGAGCACTAAAAAGCCGGGGGAGGAAACCCTCCCCCGGCTTTTTCTTTTTGAATGGCAGACAATATGTTTGTAGTTTGTCATACAAATTCAATTCACCTTCATTTATAATGGGGCGGTGCAAAAAAGACCTTTGCAATCTATTGTATGTTTTATTTTGGAGGGCATGGCATGACCAATGTTCTGGAGTTGCGCGGTATTACCAAACGCTTCCCGGGTGTTCTGGCGAACGACAAGGTTGATATCACCCTGCGGGAAGGGAAGATCCTCGCCTTGCTGGGCGAGAACGGTGCGGGAAAAAGCACGTTAATGAACATTCTTTATGGGTTGTATAAACCTGATGAGGGGCAGATTTTTGTACGAGGCAAAGCGGTGGATATTAAAGGTCCCAATGACGCCATTGCACAGGGCATTGGCATGGTTCACCAGCATTTTATGCTGGTGCCCGTGATGACCGTTACCGAGAATGTGATGCTTGGGGTTGAGCCTGTCAAGAACGGCGTTTTTTTGGACAAGGACAAGGTTGCAAAGCGCATCCGTGAAATCTCCAACCAGTATGGCTTGGAGGTGAACCCGGACTCCTATATCAAGGATCTGCCGGTGGGTATTCAGCAGCGTGTGGAGATCATCAAGGTTCTCTATCGTCATGCCGATATCCTAATTCTTGACGAGCCGACTGCGGTATTGACCCCGCAGGAGGTGGAGGGGTTATTCAAGATCATTGATACACTGATCAAGTCTGGCAAGTCGATTATTTTCATTACACACAAATTGAAGGAAGTTCTTGCCGTTGCAGATGACATCACCGTGCTGCGGCTCGGTAAAACTGTTGGTTCGATCGACCCCAAGGACGCGACGACCGATATTCTCGCTTCGATGATGGTCGGACGTGATGTGAACCTGGTCGTTCAGAAAGCGCCCGCCAAACCCGGTGAACCGGTTCTTGAAGTGACTGACCTGTATGTTCGTGATGAGCGCCAGCACATGACCGTCCAGGGTGTTTCGTTCGATGTCCGTGAGGGTGAGGTGCTTGGTGTTGCCGGGGTGCAGGGGAATGGTCAGACGGAGTTGGTATATGCGCTCACGGGTCTGCTTCCCATTGATGCGGGCAGTATTCAGCTGGCGGGAAAACCAATTCATCACACGTCACCCCGCCATATCCTTGAAAGAGGCGTGGCTCACATCCCTGAAGATCGCCAACGCCACGGTTTGATCCTTAATTTCCCGATCCACGACAACATGGTGTTGTGTACCTACTACAAGAAGCCGTTTGCGAACGGAATTTTTGTGCAGGAAAAACCCCTCTTTAGCAACGCAGAGGAATTGGTGAAACAATACGATGTTCGTACGCCGAACATTTACGTTAACGCCGGGACGCTTTCCGGCGGGAACCAGCAGAAGGTGATCGTGGCGCGCGAGTTCTCACGTCCGATCAAACTGCTGATCGCTTCACAACCGACCCGTGGTTTGGATGTCGGTTCCATTGAGTACATTCACTCTCAGATCATCAAAAAGCGAGACGAGGGGACAGGCGTTCTTTTAGTCTCCTCTGAATTGGATGAGATCCTTGCCCTGTCTGACCGTATTGCGGTCATGTACAAGGGTGAGATCATGGCAGTGGTTGATGCCGCATCTGCCACCAAAGAACAACTTGGTTTGTTGATGGCGGGTGTCCACCCTGCTGAATCTACGAGTAAAAATTAGGAGTTAACCCTGTGAGTACAACAGCTGCTCCCGAAGTTAAAGAAAAACAAAAAAGAGCCCTCTCGCAGGAATGGCTTGTTCCCGTCCTTGCCGTGGTGACGGGGCTCATTGTGGGCGCGATCGTCATCCTTGTCAGCGGTGAAAATCCGCTGGTTGCTTATGGCGCCCTGTTCGAAGGGTCATTTGGCAACCCGGTGGATTTTGTTGCAGGCATTCAGTCTTATTTTGCAACTGGTGAGACGACGCTTCTGTTGCGTGCCATCTATCCCTTTACCGAAAGTCTGGTGACGGCGACACCTTATATCTTTGCCGGGTTGTCGGTGGCGCTTGGCTTCCGTTGCGGTCTGTTCAACATTGGCGCTGAGGGACAATTCTTCATTGGCGCGCTGTGCTCTGCTTTTGTTGGGTACAGTTTGAGCGGTCTGCCCATGATTATTCACCTGCCGCTTGCCGTTTTGGGCGGAGCTTTAGGCGGCGCGGTTTGGGGCATGATCCCCGGCTATCTCAAAGCACGGTTTGGTGCGCATGAGGTGGTCAATACTATCATGATGAACTGGATCGCCTTCCGTTTGAGCGACTGGCTTTTGAACGGACCGATGAAATCTTCCGGCTTCCGCCCGGTGACCCCGAATGTTCTGCCGACTGCCGAACTGCCGCGTTTCTTCCCGGAACCGCTGCGTTTCAACCTTGGCTTTTTCATTGCCCTTTTGGTTGCGTTTCTTGTCTATTGGTTCCTGTTCAAGACCACGCTTGGTTTTGAGATCCGCTCGGTGGGTGCCAATCCTGATGCCGCCAAATATGCAGGTATGAACATCATCCGTAATTTTGTGCTGGTGATGTTCCTGGCGGGTGGACTGGCTGGACTGGCTGGGGCTTCACAAGTTCTCGGCGTGGATCACTGGGTGGGGCAGGGCTTCTCAGCTGGGTACGGGTTTGATGCGATTGCCATCGCCTTGCTTGGCAAAAGTCACCCAGTGGGCGTCGTCATGGCGGCTTTGTTGTTCGGTTTCCTGCGCAGCGGTGCGACCGATATGCAGTCGATGGCGCGCATTCCGATCGACATCATCTCCATCATTCAGGGTATGGTGATCGTATTCATCGCCGCGCCGGATATCATTCGCTGGCTGTATCGCATCCGCGTGAAAAAAGCAGAAGACACCGTCCTGACTCGCGGTTGGGGCAAATAAAACGAGGCTTGCATGAAAACAACCGATCGTGAAATCAGTTCTAAAATGGAAAAACGCCAGCGCATTTCTTTTGGGATCGCCCTGCTTGTGGTTGGTTTGTTGATCTACCTGGTCTTTGGGTTGAATACGAATCCTGGTTCGATTGCAACCTTTGGTTTGACTCTCGCCGGATCTCAAGCGCTTAATGTTCCCGACCTTGTGGTTCCGGCATTGACCGGTGTATATGCCATGGCAGTCATTGCCGTGTTTGCCGGAGCGTATCAACTGGCACGCGGTGTGCGCAACACCGGCTGGCTGATAGGCATCATCGCTTTTACATTTGTAGTTGCCTTTCTGTTATGGGCTGTACAGGATAAATCCTTCAGCCTGACTGGTATGTTGAGCAGTTCGCTTGTGCGCGCCACTCCCATTGTGTTGGCGGCATTGTGCGGTGTCATCAGCGAACGTTCAGCGGTTATCAACATTGGTATCGAAGGTATCATGCTGATGGCTGCACAGGTTGCCGTTATTACCGCCACTGTATCGGGTAATTTATATGTTGGGTTGTTCTGCGCCATCCTGATCGGCGGATTGGTGGCGGCGTTACATGCATACCTGGTCATCCGTTTTAAAGTGGATCAGACCGTGAGCAGCGTTGCCATCAACATCTTCGGTGCAGGTGCCACGGCATTCATCAGTTCTCGTTTTATGCAAAGCGCAGGCGATGTGCTCAACAACTCCGGCACCTTCCCGATCATCTCCATTCCTTTGCTTTCGAAAATTCCCGTGCTTGGACCGGTTCTCTTTGAGAACAACCTGGTGGTGTATCTGGCGATTGTGCTTGTGTTCGCCATGCACATCCTTTTGTATTACACCCCCTGGGGTTTGCGTACCCGCGCTGTGGGGGAACACCCCAAAGCAGCCGATACACTTGGCGTCAATGTGTATTTGATGCGTTATGTCAACGTCATCATTGGCGGTATGATCGCAGGGGTGGGCGGTGCGTACTTTACCATTGGATCTGTGGGACGTTTCGACGAAGCCATGACTGCCGGTAAAGGCTTCATCGGTCTTGCCGCCATGATCTTCGGCAACTGGAACCCGATCGGCGCATACGCTTCATCGCTCATCTTTGGCTTCGCAGACTCGTTGCAGGTCAAGCTGCAGATCCTGCGGATTCCGATCCCTTCAGAATTCCTGCTGATGGCACCCTACATCGTGACGATGATCATCCTGACCGGTGTGGTTGGGCGCGCCATTCCCCCCGCTGCAGACGGTCAACCATACGAAAAATAACGCCTCACAACCCGGATTTTGGCTTGGTACCAGGAACAGGAGTTTTCACAACTCCTGTTCTTTTTATGGGAATTAAGGTGGATGAACCTAAAATCATCCTGCGGTAAAATATTTTTAACGAAGAAGGAGAAAGAGAATCAATGAAAAGAATTACCCATCCGTTCCATTTTTTTGTCATCATTGCGCTGTTCCTTGCAGGGTGTAACCTGCCTTCAGGCAACCCCCAGGGAGAGGAAGCCGCAGCAACCTTTGCTGCCCAAACCGTGGAAGCTCTGCTCAAGACAAGCCCCACACCAGCAACCCCCGTATTCACTGCAACCGCAAGCCTTACCCCGGTTCCCTTGCCGACCAATACCCCCGTACCTTCCCCAACTGCTACACCAGTTTGCCCTCAGGCACAGTTCATCACTGACGTGACCATCCCAGATGGGACGGTCTTGAAGCCGGGAGAAGCCTTTACCAAAAAATGGCGATTAAGGAACACCGGTACCTGTGCCTGGAACGGCTTCACCCTCGTCTTTGACAGCGGCGATGCCATGGGGAGTCCTGCCTCCGAACCGATTGGCGTCGTCAACCCGGGGCAGGAAGTGGACCTCGACGTGAACATGACCGCCCCCAACTCCGCCGGTAATTATCGCGGCTATTGGCGCATCGTCTCGAACAATAATGTGCTGGTCCCCATTTTGAATGGTTATCAGGGCCGCGCCTTCTATGTGGATATTAAGGTGGCCGCCCCGCCAACCGCCACCAACACCAGCGCTCCCGCCTTTGCCGTAACAAGTGTGACCTTTACGAACACCGGTGGTTGTGCCATTGCTCCCACCACCAACTTCACTGCAACTGCCAATGTTACAGTCAACGGACCCGGAACCGTAAAACTGCGCTGGATCCGCAGCGATAATGCAAACGTTCCCGTGCCGCCAGACCTGGTCTTTGCCGCAGCAGGCACTCAATCTGTCAGCATTTCGTGGGCGACTACCGCATCTGGCACACACTGGTTTGACATCTACGTTGACTCTCCCAATAATCAACAGTTTGGGCGTGCGCAGTTTACCTGCCCATAAAGCAGATAATAATCCTCTAATCCGCAACGCCCGCAAAAGCGGGCGTTGTCATTTAACAGTATAATTTTCTGTTGGTTAAGAAAGGAAAAACATGGTTAAGTCAAATATATATACCCTGTCCACTCTTGTTTTTGTCGCGGCGCTTTTGCTTGCAGCTTGCGGCGGTGACAATGTGGACGCCGAGGCTGTCATTCAAACATCCGTTGCAGAAACGGTTGCCGCTCAGCCTCCCATCATCATTACAGAAACCCCTGCGGCAACGCAGTTCCCAACCCAAACACCCTACGCCATGCCCACATTGGGAACGCCCCTTGCCATAAACACCCAGACAGCCGTCCCCGCCAACAGCGCAGGCTCCAAAGCTGAGTGCGCCAAAGCCAGCCTGCAGGACGAAACCATCATCGATGGGCAAATATTCAAGCCGGGCGATCAATTTACGAAGACCTGGTACATAAAGAACGAAAGTAATTGCGTATGGGACACCACCTATAAGATCGTATTCTGGGATGGCGACGTCCTTGGCGGTGGATATGTTTATAACCTGCCGCAGGTCACAGGTCCTGGACAGACAATTCCAGTCTCTCTTGTCCTCACTGCCCCGACTGCGCCCGGTCTCTATCGTTCGGAATGGAAATTGCAAACCCCCGACAATATCAACTATGGTGTGGGCGTGTATCAATCCGCTTTTTATACAGAGATCGAAGTCGCAAACCTCACCACCACAACCGCCATTACATACGGCATTGTTGATGCCAGTCTGGTGATCACCCGTGACCCACCGACGGGTTGTCAGCCCGCGAACATGGTCTACACCGCCAACGTGACCATCGAAACGAACGGACCGTTCAAATTCAAGTACCAGATCCTCCAACAAGACGGCAATAACGCCTATTCGAAATGGGTCACTACGACCGAAGCCACAAAATATACAGACAGTGAACACGTGTGGAAACTCGGGCGTGCCGCCTCGCAGAACAGCAACCGTTGGATGCAGTTGGTCATTCTTCAACCGTACTATTACGAATACCCACGAGTGGGTTTCACATTTGAATGCCCATAAACGATTTTCAAAGAAGCCGGATCATTCCGGCTTCTTTTTATTGGGAACCGAACCGCCATGCGCAGCGTCTTTAATGATCGAGAAGCAAATGGAGGAAGCATGTTAAGATCCAAATCACCCGTTTTCGTTTTTGTCATTGTTTTATTGACCGTTCAACTTGCCTGTAACCTGCCTTCGAATGGAGATGCCACCCCGGACCCCTTCGCCACCCTAAATGGACTCTACACAGCGGCGGCTCAGACTCAGGCCTCGGCGGGTACAGCCACCCCGGGCCTTCCCCAGCCGACGGTGACCCTGGCAGGCTCTGCCACAGCGACGAACGTGCCTGTAACGCAGCCACCCGCCCAAACGTCGCGGTGTGATGCGGCGCAATTTCTCGCCGATGTCACCTACCCCGATGGCAGCATCGTCCCGCGTAACACCACCTTTGTCAAAGTCTGGCGTATTCGGAATACTGGCACCTGCACGTGGACGACATCCTACTCGCTTGCCTTTTTTAGCGGCAATGGCATGAGTGCGCCTGTATCTGTGCCCATGCCCGGTACTGTGGCGCCGGGGCAATATATTGAAATTCCTGTTACATTGATTTCGCCTGGCTCTGATGGAGCATATCGCGGGTACTGGAAGATTCGCAATGCTTCGGGGGCGCTTTTTGGAATTGGTGACGATGCCAACACAGCCTTTTGGGTGGATATTCGTGTGACGGGGCCCTCGTTCATTGCCTATAGTTTTGCGGATAATTACTGTCAGGCGGAATGGTCCAATGGCAGCAGCGCCTTGCCATGCCGCGGCACGATCGGCGACCCGAACGGCTACGTCACCCTGTTGAGTGCGCCGAAACTGGAAAATGGTGTTACGGAAGATGAACCAGGCTTGCTGACCGTTCCGCAGGACAAGAACAACGGTTTTGTCAGTGGACAATACCCTGCCTTCACAGTGCAGGCAGGCGACCGCTTCCGCACACTGGTAAATTGTCAGTATGAGGCGGTGAAATGCAATGTCGTTTTCCGTCTCGATTACTTGAACAATGGCGTGGTGAAAACCTTTGCCAGTTGGGCAGAAGCGTATGAAGGCAAG
This sequence comes from Anaerolineales bacterium, assembly GCA_037916115.1. Taxonomy (GTDB): domain Bacteria; phylum Chloroflexota; class Anaerolineae; order Anaerolineales; family Villigracilaceae; genus Villigracilis. The sequence continues at coordinate 3,561 of JBAIYF010000098.1, read as the reverse complement.
TATTACCCTGTAGACCTTGATCTGAGTCCGCTTGCCGGGCAGACATTGAAATTCATTCTTGTGGTCAGTGCCAATGGCGGCAACAATCAGGATTATGCCATCTGGCTTAATCCGCATATTGTGCGGCAGGGCGTTGCGCCTACAGTCACATTTACCCATACAGCCACCTTCACGCCCACATTTACCCCCACGTTTACGCCCACTGCCACGTTCACACCCACGTTCACACCCACCTTTACGCCTACCTTCACTCTGACACCTTCTGAAACCCCTACACCGTAACGTTTGAAATACCTGCGCCCCCAATGACCCATCTGGAGTTTTTGGGGGCTTTTTGCGCCGCCTGAGCGTTGTGAAACGAACTTTCAGGTGCGTTATAATAAAGTTAACCATTTATGGAGGTTCACTAATGAGTTTTCGCAATCTTCGCTGGCTTGCAACGTTCACCCTTGCCGCCATGCTGATCAGCGCCTGTAATCTTGGTGCAACACCCCCCCCTACTCAGGATGTTGCCGCCTTGCAGACGCAGGCAGTGGCGCAGGTCTTTACGCAGGCGGCTGCGCAATCCACCCAGACAGCTGCCGCCGTCCCGCCGACCCCGCTGCCAACATTTACCCTGGCGCCTACCAACACTCTTCCGGCAATCCCCACTGCCTTTGAGCTTGCCACCAACACTCCTTTCACCTTCAACACCCAACAGCCCGGTCTGACACCGCAGGCGGCGCTCGGACCCTCCGCAACAGCCGGACCATACAGCACCGTCACCACTAAAAATGGATGCAGCGATGGTTACCTGATTTCGGAGTCCAAGCCATTTGATGGGGCGCAATTGAAACCCAGAGAGCAATTCGCCAAAACCTGGGAGTTCCTTAATACGGGCACATGTGATTGGGATGGCGGCTATGTGTTCGCTTTTGTAGAAGGCGCTTTTGAAAGCTGCAATGGACCGAAGTATGTTGTTCCAAAGGATTATATTGTTCCGCAATCTGTGATCGTTAAGCCGGGGCAAACCCTTGCCTTCACGGTCAACATGGCGGCGCCCAAGGAACCCGGTGAATACAGATGGTGCTTCAAAATGAAGGATGATGCCGGGCAATTCTTTGGTTCATTGGTCTGGACCCAGATTGTTGTCAAGTAGAAAGCAGGGAAATATGAAAAAGACGCTTACCTTTTTTGCGTTGGCATTGTTGATCACCGCCTGCGCACCTGCCACCCCTGTTGAACCGACGCCGGATGTGAATATCATCCGCACCTCGGCAGCCAGCACCGTAGTGGCAGAGTTTACTCTGACTGCTGCATTCTTCAGCCCCACCCCCGCGCCACCCACCGTAACCAACACACCTGCGCCCACTGAAACCCCGGCGGTATTGCCCACCATCGACCCGACCATTGCCGCACTCACCCCCGATGCTCTGTGTGACGACTACGACTGGGACATTGCAACGATCGACGTGACCATCCCTGATGGCACACCCATGTCTCCCGGGCAGGAATTCGTAAAGACCTGGAAGATCAAGAACACCGGCGTTTGCACATGGGATACAAGTTATAAGGCGATCTTTGCCTACAGCAATCCGCCCAATGAACGCATGAACGCCCAACCTGTTCCGCTTGCCGCGCTCGTTGCGCCCGGACAGGAAGCCGAGGTTTCCGTCCAGTTTACGGCACCATCCACACCCGGCGAATACACGCTCTATTGGCAAATGGTGAACGCCAAAGGTATTCCGTTCGGACAGGCAGGCAAACAATTCTCTGTGAAGATCGTTGTTCAATAAACACGAACTCACCCAAGCCATAAAAAATAAAACGCGCCAGCTGGGATTCTTCCTGGCTGGCGTTACTTCTTGTGAAGCCCCCGAACATTTTGATATCTATGAAAAATGGCTCGTCGCAGGGCATCATGCCACAATGGATTACCTCGCCTCAGACCGAAACCGGTCACGACGCGCCGACCCAAAACAGATCCTCCCCGAATGTAAATCCATCCTCGTCCTTGCCCTGCCATACACCCCAATTTCTGAAATCCGAAATCAAAATTCAGAATTTCAAATAGCCTCCTATGCCCTCGGCGATGATTATCATGAGGTCATCCCGCCACGCTTGCAGGAGATCGTCCGTTTCATCGAGGAACAAGTCGGGTTCCCTGTTCCAAACCGCTATTACACCGATACAGGTCCGGTTCTCGAACGTGAACTTGCCCAACGTGCAGGCATGGGTTGGATCGGTAAAAACTCCATGCTCATCAATCCACAGGCAGGCTCGACATTTCTCCTGGCTGAAATTTTGCTCGGTATTGAACTTGAATTCGACGAACCCTTCACCACCGACCACTGCGGCACCTGCACACGCTGCATTGACGCCTGCCCCACAGACTGCATTCTCCCCAACCGCACCATAGACGCCAACCGCTGTATCTCCTTTCTCACCATCGAAAACAAGGGCGATATACCAAAAGACCTGCGTGGCAAGATCGGCAACTGGGTTTTTGGGTGTGACATCTGCCAGCAGGTCTGCCCGTGGAATCGCTTCGCACAGCCAGCCGACCCGGCGCTTGAGCCGAACATTCCGCTTCCTGTTCTGACCGATGATCTGTCTCTAACGTCCCCGGAATTTAACCAACGCTTCAAGCGTTCCCCCATCAAACGCGCCAAGCGCCGCGGATATTTGCGCAACCTGGCTGTAGCAGTTGGCAATACAGGCAGCAAGAAAGCCTTGCCTGTTCTTGAGCAAGCCGCACAAGATGAAGAACCATTGGTTCGAGAACATGCTCAATGGGCAATGAAAAAGATAAATCGTAACTCACAGGAACTTTTATGACCAAACTTCTTATTGCAACGAATAATCAAGGCAAGGTGCGCGAATTCCAGGAATTACTGACAGGTTCTGGGATCGAGTTCGTCACACCGGCGCAGATTCAACTTCAACTGGAGGTTGAGGAAGACGGCTCGAACTATCAAGAAAATGCCGGAAAGAAAGCCATTGCATTTGCCAATGCCAGTGGATTGATATCCCTTGCCGATGACTCCGGTTTGGAAGTGGAAGTGTTGGGCGGTGCGCCGGGATTGTATTCTGCCCGGTATTCGCCCAAGCCGGGTGCAAAGGATAAGGATCGCCGCGATTTTCTTTTGGAGAATCTCAAAGACAAGCCGCGCCCGTGGAAGGCACACTTCCATGCAACCGTTGCTGTTGCAAGACCGGGCGGTGAAATTCAATTTGCAACGGGTGATTGCTACGGCGAGATCATCCCTGAGGAACGCGGTACGGGTGGTTTTGGGTACGACCCCATCTTTTTCATGCCGGAGCTTGGCAGGACCATGGCAGAACTGGACATGGACGAAAAGAACCGTCTCAGTCATCGGGCGCGGGCGGTGATGGCGGCGATGCCTGTTTTGAAAACGCTGTTCAATGCCTAAAGTGAAGAGACAGCCGTCGGGTTGAAGGCTGTCTCTTTTGTTGAGTCAAGCATCGGTTAGGAGTGAGGCGTTACTTCATCCAAAAATTGTTTTAGTAAATTGGCTGTGATTTCCGGCTGTTCAAGCGTGAGGATGTGTCCGGTTTTTT
>JBAIYF010000097.1:0-1628 GCA_037916115.1 Anaerolineales bacterium | reverse complement strand
TGAGGTAGAACTCCGACTGGATGGCTTCGTACAATTTGGCAGTATACCAGTCGCCGATGAGAAGCAGGGTCTGTTCAGTGCGCTCAAAATCGAGCATCACTTCCAGTTTGTGCTCGGCGATCTGGCGGATCAGTCCACGGGTGGCGCGCGGACGGCGCCTGTTCTCAAAGAACGACTCGTTGATCTTATCGAGCAGGTTCTCAATGGAATGATCGAGCATGCGGTAGCGCAGCAGTTGATAATTGCCGATCTTGAGCAGCACAATATCCGAGTCAAAATCCCCGTTCGGCGAAACGATCACCGCGCCCTCCCAATCCACCAGGGTCAGTTCGGTGGCGGAGTAGCGCGTGCGTGAGACGAGAATATCATCCACCTCGTTCTTATCGAAGGTATCGCGCTGCGAACGGATGAAACGCGAAATGGCAAGCGCGTTCTTATCGATCCACGTATCGGGCGAGCGCTTCACCTCATCCACCAGCAAAATGGTGTACTCCTCGAACAACCCGCTTTGACGGTGCTCCAGCGGAATGAACTTGCTCTTCAACGCATCTTCGACCTTCGCCCGCTCTTGCAGCACCGAAGCCTCGAACGGGTTCTTCAACTCAAAGCGCGCCTCCACCATCTGCACACGCTCGTCATATTGATGGCGCACCACAGAAACAGCGTGCCCTTCGATCAACAGCGTCTCATCGCCGAGGCTCACCACGTCAATATCCACCGGCTGAAAATACGGCGCATCCTTCAAGCCCTTGATGGACTCTTTGACCGGCGCGGATTTGACTTCAGTATCGGGAAAAGCGATCAGATAACAAATTTCCATGCCGTAAGTGTAGCATGGAAAAATCTACTTCTGCCCCCATGCAAAAAAGGTCGGCACGTGCAGCACGCGTTCGCCCTTCGCCCAGGCTTCATCGTCGAGCCATTTCATTTTTTGGATTTCCTCGCCGGAAACGGACTCTGCCAGATCTGCCTTTATCACCGCCCATTCCATCTCCCGCTCCCAAGCAGACGGCTCTTTGTCTTGACTTTGAATGGGTCCGGTTTCTCGGAGCGTGATCCCCGCCTTGAAAAATGTCTGCGCGAGTTGTGCGCCGAAGCCCACGTCTGCGCCTCGCTTTTGCAACGCCGCACGCTGCCACTCCCCCAGTGGACGTAACACCTCGGGCTTATCGACCCGCGCAAAATAATCGGGTTCTGCCAGGGCAAGGATGTGCCCACCGCGTTGGGTGACACGTTTCATTTCAAGCACAGCTTGAAGCGGGTCTTTCACCCACAGCAAGTAGTAATGACAATAGACAATGTCGAATGATGAATCAGGGAAGGGAATTGCCAAGCCATCGGCGCGAGTCAACGAAGCGGCTGGGGCGTTGACTAAGGCTTGGGTCAGCGCGGCAGGGTCGAGGTCCAGACCGTGAGGCGAGGCGGGAGTGGTGAGTTCGCGCAGAATGGCGCCGGTGCCGCAGCCGACTTCAAGCACGCGGTGCGCGCTGGCGAGTCCCGCCTTGTCAAAGAGATAGGCACGCAGGTTGCGAGTCCATGCGGCTTGCTGGAGGTAACGAGCGTGCCAGTTCATCAACGATAGATGGCGTTCCAGTCGTCGCGCAGGAGGTTGCCGAGGACGTTCTCTG
>JBAIYF010000096.1:0-4929 GCA_037916115.1 Anaerolineales bacterium | reverse complement strand
TTGTGTAACGTGTTATACACAAGGAAATGGAGGCATGATGAGGAAATTTTCGGCAGGCTTATTAATCGGTTTGGGTGCTCTGGTATTTTTGGCAAGCCTCATTGGGATGGTACTGGTTTGGGTATATAACGAGCCGCTTTCTCTTGAAGCCGACACCCGCCTTGAAGAAGTACAAACGCAACTATCCCAAATTCAGACCGATCTGCGAAGCGCCAAGGCAGAAGTGGAACGTGCACTGCGCATCATTCAATCTGCTGAGGATGCGCTCGCCTCGCTTACACAACAAACAGCAGATGCCGAAGAGCTATTGAATCAGGTCAATCAAACTTTGGATGACGATCTGATTCCCACCCTTGAAAATACGCGCACAAGGATCACGGAGGTCCGAACCGTTCTGGAAGACCTGCGGGAAACCCTGAATGGTTTGAACTCATTGCCATTTGTAAATTTTGAGGTTCCGGGTGATGAGCTTCTGAACGGTATCCTTGCCGAAGTAGATTCTCTGGACTCTGAGATCGCCGATGTGCAAGACCTTGCCCAACGTGCCTCCGTTTTTATCGCAGACACATCCTATCTGCTCGGCGGCGATTTTCAGGAAACCAAACAGAATCTTGAAACTCTGCTTGAAGTGCTGAAAGGATATGACGATAAACTGACCAACTGGCAGCATGAAGTGCAGATGTTACGCACGTCCCTGCCCGGCTGGATCGATAACGCCTCCATCGTGATTACGCTTGTTCTGTTCTGGTTGGGCTTTTCCCAGCTCGGGCTGATTCTGCATGGACTTTCCATCTGGCAGGGCGGGAATCCGCTTGAAATTCTAAAACGTAAAGAAGCAGATAAGCCTATTTCAGTCGTATAATCACGGAAAATTCGCTCATGACCCTCCCCAAACGTTCCCTCAAAGTTTTCCTTTGTCATTCCCATTCAGATGTTGAGGCTGTCCGTTTCCTATATACTCGCCTTACAAGAGATGGTGTGGATGCATGGCTGGACAAGGAAAAACTGCTCCCCGGGCAGGATTGGGAATTGGAGATCCGCAAGGCGGTGCGCGAAGCGGATGTGGTGGTGGTCTGCCTCTCAAAACAATTCAATCAGCGTGGCTTTCGCCAAAAAGAGGTACGACTTGCGCTCGACACCGCCATGGAAATGCCGGAAGGGGAGATCTTCATCATTCCCGCACGCTTGGAGGAATGTGAAACCCTTGAAAGCCTGAAGAAATGGCATTGGGTGGATTTGTTCGAGCAGGATGGTTACGACAGGCTTTTACGCGCACTTTACTCGCGTGGAGAACGTATTGGCGCTATCACGTACTCCCTAAAAAAATCGGATTTTATTGCCGAACGTGACCGTAAGGTAAAGTTTCTACGTTCGCAGGCTGCGAAATTGGAGGAAGACTCTGATTGGACCGCCGCTCTGGAAATATACAGGCAGATACAAAGCATTGATCCCAATGCGAGTGTAGATGAAAAAATAACTGAGGTGTCACGAAGGGGGCAAGCCGGTGAAATCCCTGTAAACACTACTCAGAAAAACCGTTTGGAAAAACCCTCCTCCTGGCTTGCTACAGCCAGTATTGGGGTATTGCTATTGTGTTGTCTTGCATCTGTTGTGGGCGGCGGTTGGTATGCGTGGTCCAATTTGATGCCGGGTGTGGAGACTCCCACGCAAACACCTGAAACTGTAAATACCGATGAGGCGCCTGTTGCTATCCAAACCGATAAAGCGGAAGTGACCGCTGCTCCAACGATTGAAGGTGACATGGTCTTGATCCCAGCCGGGGAATTTTCCATGGGTTCTCAAGATGGCGATCCGGATGAAGCTCCCGTCCATACAGTTTCACTGGATGCGTTTTACATTGACATGTATGAAGTGACAAATCTGCAATATCAAGCCTGCATGGATGTGGGTGGATGTCCATCTCAGACCACGGAATATTCCAGAACGCACCCCAACTATTTCTCAAACCCTGAATTTGCAAATTATCCTGTCATCCATGTGTCATGGGATATGGCGAACGCCTATTGCCAATGGGTGGGCGGACGGTTGCCTACCGAAGCGGAATGGGAGAAGGCCGCGCGTGGCACGGACGGGCTGATCTATCCGTGGGGCAACGGCTTTGGAGATACATTGGTCAACTTCTGCGATAAAAACTGCCCATTCGGCTGGGCGTTTGGGCAGGCGGATGATGGATATGCCGATACTGCCCCCGTGGATGCGTTCCCGGAAGGGGTAAGTCCATATGGGGTGTTCAATCTCTCTGGCAATGTTTCAGAATGGGTACAGGATGAATACAACTCCTACCCAGGGGGCGACCCTGCACTTTCAGCTGATTACGGCACGGGGTTGCGCGTGTACCGTGGCGGCGCATGGACCGATAATTATCTGGATGTGCGCGCCGTCAACCGCATGTTCATCACCCCGGGTATGGTCGCGGATAATCTTGGCATTCGTTGTGTGAAGGATGTTGGGCAGTAAAGTTGTTTTCCTGCAAAAAGGAGCGATGACATAAAAATCATCGCTCCTTTTTCGTTAACTCACTCTATTCTGTGGGCCACGGAATTTCTGCGGGACCCGCATACCCGTGCTTCTCTTGAATGTACACCCTTCCTCGCGAAGGTTCGGAGCAGCCCGGCTGGTCTGTGAAGGTGATGAAGGGGACGCGCGAGCCCAGGGTGTCGAAATAGATTTCGCCGTCCTTGCAATACCAGACTTCAACGATGTAAGGGAACATGTTGGCATCTTCGTATTTCCCCGGGCTGACGATGATCTCCATCCACGAAACGGTCACCTGGTCACCTTTGCGGGTGGCGCTGAGGACGGTGGTTGGTCCGTAATAGGGCGAAACGGGAATCTTATAGCCTACGGGGTACATGGAGGGCAGTGTTCGCATGTCGCCGGTTTCTTTCAACTCAACGTACTGTGAGTTTACCCAGCAATCCTGTTGACCATTTTCCACCAGAACCCAATCGTTCTTTGCATCGGTGCGCCCGATCAGACGCAACGGGGTGGACTTGTTGAAGGCGATCAGGTACAGGTAGTTTGCGCCAGGTCCATAGCGGCAGATGAGTTTATCCGCGGTGACCGATGCTTTGAGGCTCTCAACCGTGGGGACCGGTGATGGTGTTTCGGTGGGCGTGGAGGTGGGTGTTTCCGTCGGTGGGAGGGGGCTGGGGGTGAGAGTTTCTGTGGGTGGCGGCAGGGTGGCGGTAACGGTTTCGGTGAGAGCCGCTTTTTCGGTGACAGGAGCAGGTTCCGGCGCGGATGGTGAGGCGAGGTTGCATCCAAGAATGGCAATGATGGACAGGGATATTGTCAAAGCACGGGAAAGGTTGAATTTCATCCTGATCTCCTTGGCTCTATTGTACTGAGAAACCTTCTTAAGTTCCCATTCATTTTTGATTTTTATTTTTCGTTATAATCTCCCTTATGAATGCATGGATATCTCAACGCGATTTTCCAAAACAGACGCTGGCTGTATTTGCCGGTGGGTTTTCCTTATTTATCGTTATTGCCCTTGTGTGGACGCTTTCCTACCAGTTGATGTATGCCGGACGCATCTTTCCCGGTGTCTCTGTGGCAGGTGTGGACCTTTCGGGTCTTTCGCCAAACGAGGCTGCACTGAAGCTGAGCCAGACATTATCCTACCCAAATACGGGCAAAGTCTTGTTCCGTGATGGCGACCGGGTGTGGGTGGCTTCGCCTGCGGAATTGGGCATGGTGTTCGACCCAACCGGCAGTGCAAATGCCGCGTATGAGCATGGTCGTTCGGGCGGGCTGTTTGCGGCTCTTTCTGAACAGGTGGGCGCGCGCGGTTTGGGTGCAGATGTTGCCCCTGTGGTGATTTTCGACCAGCGTGTGGCGTACGCATATTTACAGAACATCGCCTCGCAGGTGGATCAACCTGTTTCAGAAGCCTACGTTCGCCTTGAAGGGACGAATGTGATTTCTGAACCCGGGCGCATGGGGCGCACCTTGAACCTGGATGCGACTCTGATCTATCTTGGCTCTCAGTTGCAAAGTTTTCGAGATGGCGAAGTGCCGTTGGTGGTCGCTGAAACTGCGCCAAAGTTGATGGATGTCTCTCCGCAGGCGGATATGGCGCGGGTGATGCTCAGCCAGCCTTTCACCATGTATCTGCCGAACGCGCAGCCCGGCGATCAGGGTCCGTGGACGTTTGATGTGGCTGTGCTGGCGAATATGATGACGTTTACCCCTGTAGACGCCGGCGGTGTGACTACCATGCAAATTGGGTTGGATACGAACAAACTGCGCGAGTCACTGGGCGAGTTGAAGGTATTGGTGGATCGTAATTCGCAAAGTGCGCGTTTTGTATTCAATGATAGCACCGGGCAGATCGAACCGATCTCCACTTCTACTGTAGGCAGGGCAATGGATGTGGAAGCCAGCATTGCCGCGATTAATGGCGCAATTCAACGCGGAGAGCATCGTGTGGATTTGGTCGTTGCCGAGCAGTGGCCCGCCGTGACAGATCAGGCAACTGCCGCCGAGTTGGGCATTACACAACTTGTCGCCACACAGACTACTTATTTCTATGGCTCCAGCGAGGCGCGTATTCAAAATATTGTCACCGCTGCCTCTCAATATCACGGTTTGCTCGTTGCCCCCGGCGAGGTTTTTTCGATGGGCAGTGTGCTGGGTGATGTCAGCCTTGAGAACGGCTATGCCGAGGCGCTCATCATCTACGGTGGGCGTACCATTAAGGGAGTGGGGGGCGGGGTGTGCCAGGTTAGCACCACATTATTCCGCACTGTGTTCTTTGGCGGTTACCCGGTTGTAGAGCGGTATTCGCATGCATACCGTGTTTCTTATTACGAAATGGACCGAAGCGGCAGTATTGATACGAATCTCGCCGGTATGGATGCCACCGTCTACTTCCCGCTGGTCGATTTCAAATTCAAAAACGAT
>JBAIYF010000095.1:0-3310 GCA_037916115.1 Anaerolineales bacterium | reverse complement strand
AATGCCAGCGTCCCGCCCAAGCCAAACGACTCATCGTCGGGATGAGCCAGCACTGCCAAAATCTTCTTCGTCATGTTCACCTCTGTGTTGGAACCTTTTTGTAATACTTGCGTCTTCTCATGGACGTGGAAAACGTCCACAAGTTTACCCCGCCTTGCCGGAATGTGATAAAATTTTTTCAAGAAAGGATACCCAGCGAATGACGGACAGCAAGTAGTTAAACCAATTGTTTCAGGGCACTTCCCTATTGGCGTTTTTGCGGCCGAGGCATGCCCTCGGTTTTCTTTTTAACTACAGGAGTTCGTTCATATGCTTAGTATCCATAATCTTAGTAAACATTTCGGTATCCAGCCCGTTCTCAAAAACATCAACTTCAATATCAGCGCAGGCGAACGCATTGGTCTGATCGGTGCCAATGGTAGCGGCAAGACCACCCTCATGCGCATCCTCGCCGGTCTCGAACATCCTGATTCAGGGGATGTCGCTTCGACGCGCCCGAATCTACGCCTCGGCTACCTCGCCCAAGGAATGGAATTCCAAGCCGACGCAACGCTTCACTCCGCGCTCGGGCTTGATCCAGATTCCCAAGCCGACCCTGCGCTGGAAGTGGAGTCGCTGGCATTGGCGTTATCTCAGAACCCGGACGACGCTTCATTGCAAGCACAATATGATTCGGCGTTGCACAAACTCGCAGGAAACAGCATCCAGCCGTCGGCGGTGTTGGAGCCGCTGGGCTTGTCCCACTTCCCCGCAGATACTCCCATCGCCCATCTCTCCGGCGGGCAGAAGACCCGTCTCATGCTCGCCAAAGTCTTGTTGGACGATCCGCATCTTTTGCTGCTGGATGAACCCACCAACCATCTCGACATCGAAATGCTCGAATGGCTCGAAGATTGGCTGAACGGATTCAAAGGCGCGGTGCTGATCGTCTCGCATGACCGCACGTTTTTGGATAACACCGTGACGAAAGTGCTCGAGTTGGATTCGTCCACGCACACCATCAAAACCTACGACGGCAATTACAGCGACTACCTCGAACAAAAATTGCTCGAGTACGACAAGCAGATGCAAGCCTACCAAGACCAGCAAGATGAGATCGCGCAACTGAAACGCGCGGCGAGGCACATCCGCAGTTTGACGGTGATGCGCGTTGGCGGCAAAGCCGATGGCGGCGACAAATTCGCGAAAGGCTTCTTCGGCAATCGTGCAACAAAAAATGTAGCGGGACGCGCCAAGAACCTCGAAGCCCGCATTGACCATTTGCTGACCGATGAAAAAGTTGACAAGCCGCAAGGCTCATGGAAGTTGAAACTGGACTTCGGCGCGCCGGAACATCAGTCGAAAGATGTGCTGGTGACCGATTCGCTCTCAATTGGCTACACGCTAGAGAAACCTTTGCTGACGAATATCAACCTGTTCATCCGTGCGGGTCAACGCATTGCACTGACCGGACCGAACGGCGCAGGCAAGACATCGTTCATCCGCACCGTGGTTGGCAAACTTCCCCCACTCACGGGGTCCTTCCGTTTGGGCGGCGCGACCAAACTCGGCTACATGGCACAGGAGCAGGAACTGCTCAACCCGGCTTTCAACGCGGTGCAAACCATTCAAAGCGTCTCCGCCATCAACGAGACCGAGACACGCAACTTCCTGCATTACTTCCTTTTCAAAGGTGATGCGGCACTGCGCCCCGCTGGCGACCTTTCCTTCGGCGAACGCGCCCGCCTGCAACTGGCGTTACTCGTCGCACAAGGCTGTACCTTCCTGATCTTGGATGAGCCCATCAATCATCTCGACATCGCTTCGCGTGAGCGCTTTGAGGAAGCGTTGGAAAATTTCAACGGAACCATTCTCGCTGTCGTCCATGACCGCAGTTTCATTGAACGCTTCGCTACGGATGTTTGGCAGGCAAGAGATGGAAAGATTTATAAATGAACCACGGACCTTGTCAATTTAGAAAATTAGTTCTACAATGAGATCAGGTGTTGCTTTACTCGTATTGACACCAGTGAGTTTTAGAAAGGAAATATAAAATGTTGAACTTGAATTCGGTCATGCTTGGAACACAACAATCTTCGGCGATGGTGGCTTTCTATGAAAAGCTGCTCGGAAAACCCGCCGATATGGTTGACCCCGATAACGGCTTTTGGGGCTGGCAGGTTGGCAACGTCTTTTTGGGAATCTTGAACCACTCTGAGATGGGCGGCAAGACGAAAGATGCCGGGCGCATCATGCTCAACTTTGAAACGCCGCAGGTTGTTGAAGAATTTGAGCGCATCAAAGCCATTGGCGCAACGGTCATCAAAGAACCGTATGGTATGGGTGAAGGTTCGATGGCGACACTGGCTGACCCGGATGGGAATTTCTTCCAACTGATGAACCCGATGTAACACGCTCAATATTTTACAGAGCCCCTCTATCTAGAGGGGCTCTGTTGATTTCAAAGGACGTGGTTTAATAGATAAAACTTTTCCTCACAGGCACCCATCTATGAAAAAACGCGTCTACATCATCTACACTGGCGGCACCATCGGCATGCAGCCCACATCCGAGGGTTATGCGCCTGCTCCCGGCTATCTGGCAGAACAGATCATGTCCATGCCGGAGCTCAAAAGTGACCTGATGCCCGATGTGGAGATCCAGGAATATGACCCGCTGCTTGACTCAGCTAACATGACGCCTGAAGATTGGCACAAAATCGCCCGCGATATTGGCAATCACTACAACGAGTACGACGGCTTCATCATCCTGCATGGCACCGACACGATGGCGTACACCGCATCCGCTTTGCCGTTCATGTTGGAAGGATTGGGAAAACCTGTCGTACTCACCGGCTCTCAGATTCCGCTGTGTGAAGTCCGCAACGACGCGCGTGCAAACATTATCACCGCATTGACAGTCGCCGCCAACTTTGACATCCCCGAAGTGTGTTTGTGTTTTGGCACCCAACTCCTGCGCGGATGCCGCTCGGTCAAAGTCAGCACCGATGGCTTGGACGCCTTCGCCTCCCCCAACCTGCCGCCGCTCGGCGATATCGGTGTGGAGATTCGCATCAATCGAAACTTGGTCTTGCCTGCCCCGCAAAGAAAAACCTTGCAAGTGCAGGAGTTGAAACAAGTAAACGTGGGTGCGCTGCCCTTGTGGCCCGGCATCCCGGCACAGGTCGTGCGCAATTTTCTCCAGCCGCCGTTACAAGGATTGATCCTGCGAGCCTATGGCGTTGGCAACGGTCCCACCAATAACGCGGATTTTCTCGCCGCTCTCGAAGAAGCCACCGCCCGTGGTGTGGTCATCGTGGATTGCACGCAAT
>JBAIYF010000094.1:0-2174 GCA_037916115.1 Anaerolineales bacterium | reverse complement strand
GATGCGAACATCAAGGCTGTCATTCGCGCGGCAATTGCAGAGTGGGAACAGAAATATGTGCCCGGCGCATCCTAGGTGATTCAGAAAAAGAACTTGCTACGAAAAGTCATTTTCGTAGCAAGTTCTTTTTTAGAGATTTGACCCATCTTAGCGCTTGTCTTTTACGATCTTCCCGTCCTTAATAACTACAGGAATATTGTCTACATTTTCCAATGAGCGGATGTTTTCCAACGGATTCGAATTCACCAGAATGATATCTGCCAGTTTGCCCGCTTCGAGCGTGCCAACTTTATCACCCCAGCCCATGCATTCTGCGGCTGTTTTCGTTGTGGAAACGATGGTTTCCATCGGCGTCATACCGATCTTATTCATCAGTCCCAATTCGCGCAGGTTGGTGCCATGCGGCATGACGCCCGCGTCCGTGCCCATTGCGATCCGTACACCTGCTTTGTGGGCGCGGCTGATACTGTCGCTGTGAATCTCCACCACTTCCCTGGCTTTACGCACTCCATATTCTGGCATGCCGCCTTTTTCGCCCGCTTCAAGCACCGCCAGCGGTGCAAGCAGCGTGGGGACAAGATAAGTGCCGTTTTTGAGCATCAACTCGATGGCTTCATCGTCCAGGAAGATGCCATGCTCAATGGAATGCACCCCGGCACGGATGGCATTCTTGACGCCCTCCGCTCCCTGTGCATGTGACATTACTTTCACTCCGCGCCGGTATGAAGCCTCACGCACGATCACTTCCAATTCTTCAGGCGAGAACTGTGTGAATTCCGGGTGGTCGGTTGGGCTGAGCACGCCGCCTGTTGAGCAGATCTTGATCACATCTGCACCGGCTCGCAAAACTTCGCGGACTTTGCGGCGACAATCTTCCACGCCGTCCACGCGGCATTCAGGGAAACCCGGATATGCCATGAACAGGTCGTATTCCATGCCGGAGAGCATCCAGCCATCGCCATGCCCGCCTGTGGTCGTTAACACGCTGATGCTGATCTGCAAACGCGGACCGACGATCACACCGCTCTCCACCGCCTGCTTTGTCCCTGCATCTGCACCGCCTGCATCTCGGACGCTGGTGATGCCCGCATTGATCGTGTTCTTTAGATAGGTCACCGAGTTGTAGAAGCGCATTGAGAAGGGCGTCATCATGTCCCGCGCAATATTCACGCCTTCCAGCATCACATGAACATGCGTATCGATCATGCCCGGCAGGATAAACCCACCCTTCGCATCGATCTCTGTCAGCTGGGTGTCGGGCAAGCGAATATTATTTGCTTTTCCAACAGCCTGAATGCGATTATCTTTTACAAGTACGGCTGCATCATTTACTGGAGCTGCGCCTGTGCCGTCGATCAACGTGCCATTACGGATCAATATATTGGACATGGTTTCCTCTATTCTCTCAACATGACCGGTATTAAGCCTGGAAAATCAGCCCGGTTTACCAGATTTTTTGGACAGATTTTGTCCAACTTGTTTTTATTCTGCACATAATCTATAATGATGCGAAGATACAGATCATCTGACTTGTATCAAAAAAATACTCTTAATATCTCGAGTTCAAAATGAAGACATTCACTCGTGAGACAAAGTCAAATGGGGTATTTTCTTCTACTGCAAGTCATATCGCCATCTTGGATTCTCAAGGTGAGATTGTAACAGTTAACGAACCGTGGAAAAGATTTGCAGAGGAAAACGGTTGCACAGACAGCCGTTTTTTTGTTGGTCGGAATTATCTCGATATATGTTACAACGCACAGGAAAACGAAGAGACAGCGGGGAGGGTTTATTCCGCACTTCAATCCATTCTTCAGGGAAAAACTACCGACTTTTCGATTGAATATCCATGCCACTCGCCGGGCGTAGAGCGTTGGTTTGTCATGCATATCCATGGGATCGAAATAGAAGCGCAGCGGATGGCGATCGTTTCTCATGAAGAGATCACCACCTATCGAAACTCCTTGCACACTACCAATGTGCGTTATGAGCATCTTATCCAAAGCTTACCTGATACGATCTATACCTTCGATCTGATCGAGCGCCGGATCACCAGCATTAACCGCAGCATATTCCTTGGATATACACTTGAAGAATTAATAATACTTGGTTCCATTACCGATAAAATCCATCCGGATGATATCGGCTTTGTGACCACCCAATGGAACCATCTT
>JBAIYF010000093.1:0-1819 GCA_037916115.1 Anaerolineales bacterium | reverse complement strand
AGAAAAGTATTCGATTTGAAAGAGGCTGAGGTACTGATCGGTTCCGCCCAAACAGATAACATCTTCACAGAAAAGGATTAAAGCGCGGAAGGCTTCAAGGTATCGAACATGGA
Source organism: Anaerolineales bacterium (assembly GCA_037916115.1). Classification (GTDB taxonomy): domain Bacteria; phylum Chloroflexota; class Anaerolineae; order Anaerolineales; family Villigracilaceae; genus Villigracilis. The sequence goes on along the minus strand of JBAIYF010000093.1, from coordinate 1,706 downwards.
ACAGCAAATCAACTTTGAAATTACATATCAGAAATGGCGTTCATCATTTTTGCGCGCCACACTGGTTGCTGCCTGTATATTTGGGTTGGTCGCGCTGATTCCGACCTTTATCACAAACGCAGATATTTACAGAACAATATACACGGTACTATATGTTATTGTCCTGTTGGTCACATTCCTTTCAATTCCAGAAAACATCAAAGCCGGCGTCCTGATCCTGCTTATATATCTGGTTGCAGTGGCAGGACTTTCAGAAACCGGCATCCGAGGCGATGGAAGACTTTTCATGTTGGGAGCTATTACAATGGCCAGCCTGTTATTCTCATGGCAGGCAGGGTACGCCATGCTTGGCATTGCTATTGCATCTTACTTCGTATCGGGTTGGATGATCCTTTATGGCGGTTACAAATTAACAAGCAATACCGTCGATCCAGGCACATTAAGCGTGTGGATATCAAACGCTACCAGTATGTTCGCCTTATCCGTATTGATCATTAACGGGCTTCGGCTGATGCAATCAGAATACTCAAGTTCGCAGCAACGCGCGCGCGCTTTTTTGAATCAACTTCTAGATGAAAGATCAAAACTGGAAAATCGTGTTCAAGATCGGACTGCCGCTTTAGACAAACGCACCGCGCAACTTCAAGCCGTGGCAGATGTCGGGAAATCCATCACCAGATACAGAAACCTCTCTGAACTACTTCAGCAGGCATGTGCTCTCATCTCTGCCAATTTCGGATACTATCATGTTGGCATATTCCTTTTAGATGACCGCAAGGAATATGCAGTTCTTGCTGCCGCAAACAGCGAAGGCGGAAAGAGAATGCTCGAAAAAAAGCATTTCTTAAAGATAGGAGAGACGGGTATTGTAGGGTATGTCGCGGAGAATTTACGGGCACGCATCGCCCTCGACGTTGGGGCAGATGCCACCTATTTCAATAATCCCGACCTCCCAAAAACCAGATCTGAGATGGCGCTTCCCCTTGTTGCCAGCGGGCAGAATTTAGGCGTATTAGACGTTCAAAGCACGGAAGCTCAAGCGTTTGTTGAAGATGACATTGCCACATTACAAATTCTTGCAGAACAACTTGCCGTAGCTATTCAAAATGCCAATCTATTTGAAGAAACTGCCAAGGCTTTGGACTCAGCCCGCATGACCTACGGTCAACTTAGTCGCGAAGCCTGGGGAAAAATGCTGCGAAAGCAGCCAAAAATCGGCTACCTGGCAACAGCCCCCGGAACATCCAAACTCGACATCGCCACTCCAATGGAAAGTACTATTGCAAAAGCAATCGAATCTGGTGACTTAATTCACGGGCAAGACGGGGTTAGTATCAGCGTCCCCATCAAAATTCGTGGACAAGTAATTGGAGCCATACGCTTAAAAAAATCCGAGATCAGCGAAGGCTGGACGCAGGATGAGACCAATCTTGCCATTTCTCTCTCCGATCAATTGAGTGGAGCCTTGGAAAGTGCTCGTCTTTACCGTGAATCACAACAACGGGCTTCGCGCGAAGCGCTTGTTTCAGATATATCCGCCCGTATCAATGCATCCGCCACACGAGATGCAATTATCCGTGAAACGGTACAGGAACTTGGACAAGCTTTTGGGAATACGGCAGTCACATTCCACCTATTAGACCAGGTTGACACTGGCATACAGTCGCAAGGTCCAGGAAGAAGCGGGGCAGATATGATCAATCAGG
>JBAIYF010000092.1:0-4216 GCA_037916115.1 Anaerolineales bacterium | reverse complement strand
TGATGATATTCGGATCGGTGCTGCCCATGAACGCCATCAGGGTCTGCACAACAGCGTTCATGTGTGCCAACTGCAGGCGCTTCAGATCAAAGAGACATGCGGGTACCTTTTGGTCTTCCGCTTCGCGCAGGATGCGCTGCAGTTCGGGGATGATGACGACCAACTGCGATTGGGGTGTATTGGATGCCAATACCGAATAATCGTCGAACTCACGCATCAGTTTGTGGACCTTGGCAACTTCATCCGGGAGAATTTCTGCCGAACACGGGTCGGGGGTGGGAGAGATGGAATCCGCTGCGGCGGGCAGATCGGTTGGGATGGCGGACGGGTCTGAGGTCCCGCAGGAGGCGAGCAAAATGGAGAGGGCAGTCGCCAAAAGCAATAAGTAATGTCTCATTTGTGTCATCTCATTTCAAAAAAACAGGGACGGATGAAGCATCCGTCCCTTGAGTGTCGCGGAACGATGTTTACCGGCTGACCAATACGAAGGTGCCCAGTTTGTTGGTGAACCCTTCGAAGTAGAGACCGTCTTCGCTGACGCGGGCGTTGGTCAGTTCGGTCCAGGCATTTCCATCCCAGAAGAGGATGGCGAGGTCTTCCTTGTCTGCGCCTTCAGGGATGATGAAGGAAACGGTGATGGGGCGTCCGCTGGTGGTTTGCGCCACACCGTCGGTGAACAACTGGGCTTCGAAGGCGGAAAGGAAGCTGCTGCCTTCGGGCAGGAGGGAGGGCAGGCTTTCGAGCGCCGTGGTCTTGAGATTGCCCTCATCGCTGATCGGGCAGGGATAGAGGGCGCGGTCGCCATTGGGCAGGGTGAAGAGCGTACCACTGTATTCGGTGCAGTTCAACTTGCCGCCCACAGGAATGATGTTGATCGGAAGCGGCCCCTTCTGCCCGCCGCCTGAACCACCGCCAATCACCGGGGCAGGCACAGGCAAGACACATTCTTCTGAAACGGTGGTGGCACCGCTGAAGAAGTATTCATCGGGCGAGTTGCCGTTGCCAAGGATCTCCGGACCATACAGCCCAAGAGACGAAGCGCCCTCGGCATAAATGCCATACGCGCCATTGGCGTTGTACATGCCGCAAAGGACGGTGATGGGGCCGCCGTTGCTGTACAGCTCGGCACCGTCCAAGTAGTTGCCGTTGGCGTTCACATAGTTCAAAGTGATGCCGCCCTGCGCATCAATGTACAAACCTGAGCCGAAATATTCTGAATACGCATCGGTCTGGGTGGTGCCGTCATCAAAGTAATTGTAATGAACGTGCAGGCTGTTGTTGCCATTGCTGTTGAAGGAACCGTCTGAAACCGTAACGTTCTCACCTTCCAACATTGCACCATACAAAGCATTGCCGTTGGCTCCCACATTGGCAAGGGTGACGTTATTGCCCGCCCCAGCATAGAGACCGCTGCCGGTTTCAACGTGTATATTAATACTTTCAGCATCGTTGTTTGCATAGGCATACAAGGACAGGTCAATGCCATCTCCATTCGCATAAAAGCCGGAATTGGAAATGCTCATATCATTGTTTGTATAAAGATCGGCGCCATATCCCAGGTTATCTGCCGCCAGAACATTGTTGAGGGTGGTGTTGCCATTTGCATCGGTGTACAACCCCGAACCAGCCGTTGTTTCCAAGTATAGGTCCAATGCATCTGAAAAAGCATCGGAATATAAAGATACTTCAAATCTCAGGCTGCTGGAAGGGACAGTCAACGAAGTTGACAAACCAAACTCATCGTTGAGGAACCCTTCAAACAAGCCGCCTGGACCGCCAATATTGATCGGCATGCCATTCGAAATGAATTCGCCAGTTTCGATCGAGAGTGTGTTGCCGGATTCAAGGATCGCGCCATGATGGTAGTTCCCATTGGCAACAACACTATTCAAGGTGACATTCTCTCCCTGCGCATCGAGTCCCGACCCATACGAGAAGAAAAGCCCGGCACTGAGTCCTGAATGATCCGTGAAGGTATCCGATGACTCGCCCACCGAAAGGTAACCGGCTTCACCGTTATCCATGAAGGACGAATCTGTCACAAATACATTCTGGTCTGCATTAAGGTATGCGCCATCTCCCGCGTTGGCATACGCACCAACAGAGTTGAGTGTGATCGAGCCGCTTTCCGCTTCCACATCAAGCCCGGCACCGCCAGATTGCATGATGCCGTAATAATTGCTGTGTAATGGACCTGTACCGTCACTATCCTGCAAGGCAACATTGTATGAAAATTCTGCGCCCTGCACATCGATATAACCGCTGTCAGCACATGGGTCGAAGATCAGGGCTTGATATCCAATGCCTGCATCATCAACATAATCACAAAAGCTGTAAACCGTGCCGCCGGAATTGATCGCAAGGAGGTATTCATCGAGGTAATCATATCCCGGCCCGCCATCAAAGAATGTGCCTCCAAAGCCATTACCGGTAACATCTGTATTCGAAATGAGAATATCACCCAACTCCGAGTAAAGGTAAATGCCGGAGTTCGAGTTGGAAAGAGCCAACACATCGGTCAGGGTAATATCCCCCTCCGCCTCAGCGTAAAGGCCGCTTCCTGCTTCATAATCCATTTGGAACTCGTTGTAATAGGCTGCATCGTTGTCGTAACGAGTGGAAATCTGCAGGTTCCCCCAATAGCCGTTTCCGTTAAAAACAGAGTCAACAATCTCAAGATCTTCATCTGTCGAGATATTTGCCCCGTCATAGCTATTGTTGTAAAAGCCGCTTCCCTCGATAAAGACCGAGCCTGCCGCGCTCAGGTACAACCCGTAGCCGCCAAAGGTTTCCATGCTGTAATATTCTTCATAGGGGCTAAACGGTCCGGGAATGTTGGAGGAATACCAACTGATCTCCTGACCATTATCCTCAAAAAGGCTGTTCAGAATATTGGCAGAGCCATCAACAAATAGAGAAGCGCCATTTCCGGCGTTGTACTGTGCGAATACATCGTTGAGGGTAATGTCGCCTTGTCCCCAAACCTGCAAACCATCGCCGTATGACTGGGAGGTAGGTCCATTCGAATACACACCAAAGCCATTTTGGTTCAATTTGGTATTGGAGATCTCAACATTACTGCCAGTGGTGATATACAAACCGTGATTATCGTTCTCACTGGCAGCAACTTCATTGATGTTTACGTTTCCGCCATTGGCAATATAAATACCAGTACCATTCTCACCCGTGGTGTCTGTATTCTGCGTGTTATTCACCGTAACATAATTCAGAGCCACATCGCCAGCGGTTTGGACATAAAGCCCGCCCAAGCTGTCTGAATTGGGTGATGCACCACTGATAAAAATATTATTGACCGTGACATTGCCCACCCAATTGATGATCGAAAGGGCGTTATTTCCCAGATTCGACTGGGTGGTGGGGTCGTTATTCAGGATCGTATCATTGGAAAAATCCCAACCACCTTGAATGGTCAGGTTCCCAAGAGCGGACAGGCTTCCAGATGTATGATCGAGAGTGATATTGCCCTCACCATCTGAATAATTGTAAGCTACATAAATGGTTCCGTTTCCAGTGTACCCGCCATTGGTGAGGTCTGTGATCAGATCAGAAAAACTCAGGTATGAAGGGGTACACAAATTGCCCGGGTCATTTCCTGGCGTTGCACCATCGGGGCACCACATGGGGTCGCCTTCCAAAATGATCTGTGCGGCTTCTTGAGTGACCAAAGGCACAGATTCGCCACTCTCATCTAAAACGACAACATCCACACCTTCAGGCGCGGATGCAAGGATCTCAGCCGGGGTATTGACTTCAGACGTAGGTTCGGATGCCGGTTCAGTTGGAGTATCCGCATCGGGTTCGGATATGGTGACATTTTCTTCGATCAGTTCACCGCCCTCTTCTGTAACTACACTCTCTTCCGTTGGTGTGGGTGGAAGGGTATCATCCGCCCGTACAACAGAAGCAGGGATAAGCAAGTTAGCAGTAAACGCAATCAAGGTGATGATTATTAAGAATGTGCGGTGAGGTTGAAGTCTCATACTCAATTTTCTCCCATTTATTAAGTGATGTATTCGCTCCAAGAATTGGACTATTTTACTCTGATTTAAGAGGGGTCTTATTAAAGTTTGTTGAATTTTTACAAATAAAAGTGTCGAGGCAGGCATGCCAACTATTGACAAAATTCAGTCGCTGAATTATGATTTCGACCAACAAACCCTATTGGATTACTAGGATTTCATAAAAACAGGTCGTA
>JBAIYF010000091.1:0-3486 GCA_037916115.1 Anaerolineales bacterium | reverse complement strand
CGAGCGGTTGCTGGTAAATGCTGTGTACGTCGTGATCCAAACCATTACGCTGCACATGTGCAACGGAAGCATAGTCTGGATATTCCAAATTCCCCAGTATGCCGACCAGATATGCAACCCGATTTCGTTTACAGCCAGCACAACAGCCAGCACAACCCGGGTGTTGAACTTCTGCTTATCGTTCAATTTATCTCTTAGAAAGAAAAAGGATAGCCACAGAGCAATAAAGAAAGCGACAAAGGTCAGGTGTTTGGGACCAAAGACCTGCAATGGGTTATCTGTATACTCAACAGAAAAAAAATTTTCCACAACTGCCTCCATTGAATCAAAAGCTATTTAATCGAGACCGATCTTCCGCCGGTCATTTTTTGCAGATCTTCCGTCTTCAATTCAAAGATGGCGTTGGGTGTTCCTGCTGCCGCCCAAATGGTCTGGTAGTTCAAGAAGTCCTCGTCGAGATATGTTTCCATTTTTTGTGCATGCCCAATCGGCGGCACGCCGCCAATGGCGAACCCGGTCACTGCCCGCACAAAATCTGCATCAGGTTTTACGATGGGTTCGCCCGCGTATTCGGCAATTCGTTTTTCGTTCACGCGATTCGGTCCAGACGCTAGAATGAGAATGGGCTTGCCAGAGTCTTTCCCTTTGAAGATCAATGATTTCACGATCTGCCCGAGTTCACAACCAGCTTGGTCTGCGGCTTCCTGCGCAGTGCGGGTGGATTCGGCATGTTCAATCACGGTGTATGTATAGCCCAATTCATAGAGCAGGTTTTGTATCTTTTGTGCTGAAGAGGATAGTGTGGACATTTGCCAATTATAATTAAAGAATGCCTACACAAGAAGAAATCTACAAGACTGAAGGGGATAAATACGAAGCCCTGATCGCGCGCGAGGACCATCAAGGCAATATCCTAAAGACCCTGCGCGAAATTACGCCGCTTGAAGACCGCCTCGTGCTGGACCTTGGGGCTGGTACCGGACGATTAGCCTGTCTGCTCGCTCCACATGTTAAACACGTCCACGCATTCGATGTTTCAGAAGAGATGCTGCGGGTCTGTAAACAGAAATTCACCGCCAGCGGGCTCTCCAACTGGCAGGTGGATCTGGCTGACCACCGCAAACTTCCAGTTCCAGATCAAACTGCAGACCTTGTCGTTTCTGGCTGGAGCGTAAGTTACCTCGCGGTCTGGAATCCCGATACCTGGCTTGAAGAGATGAACGCCTGGCTTACCGAAATGCGCCGTGTGCTAAGACCGGGCAGCTTTATTGTCTTATTCGAGTCGCTGGGTACAGGTAACGAGGCGCCGATCAAGTTGGAGCACCTTGAAAAATTTTACCCATGGTTGGATGAAGTTGGTTTCCAAAATAAATGGATTCGCACCGACTATAAATTTGAGTCATTGCAGGAAGCGGAGGAACTCTCCCGTTTCTTTTTTGGTGATGAACTGGGAAATAAAGTCCGCGACAAGGGCTGGGTCACATTACCAGAATGCACCGGTGTATGGTGGTTGAAGATTTGACGATGGACAATAGGAATCTATTAACTATCGTCCATCGTCTATGGTCTAACCTTGTTTCTTGAAACCATTCTTGAGCGCCATCACCAGTCCGACTAGAATCGTAACAATACTGGCAAAGGCAAAGAGCCACTTGAACATGGTAAAGATGAACAATAGCCAGCCAAGTATGATGGGCTGAGCAGGGTAGATCGAGAGCAGTGTCACAATTGTCAGGTTTTCCAGCAGGTCAAAAGCGAACGCGCCAACCGGCAAGACGTTCAACTTGCGCATGGGACTATTTGGGGAAAAACCGCGCTCGAACAGCCATGAGATCAATAAACCGAACGCAAACAGGTAAATGATCGGGTAAAGGATGTCTGCTGTCAATTCGACATTACGATAAAAGACACGGGTGTATTCGCCGTAGCGTTCGATCATGGCAAAGAGCTTATCCGGGGTTTGGAACATCATCAGATCCAACGGCTGGATCAAACCCGTGCCATCCTGCATTAAACCGCCGATGAGCGGCATCAGGAAACCCGCGAAGAAAACATCCAACACCAGTAGGACAAGCACCAGCCAGCCTTTTGCCCATTGATAGAACTTGCTAGAAATCGTTTGTAACATGCTGCCTCCAAAATATGATTTGGAAATAAAAACACGCTCCGGCTAAAAGTGAGGCGTGTTTGGGCGGGGTACTTTGGTAGGGTGGGTCACTTCATCACAGCATCGCCGCCGAGTAGCGCATCTTCCACCCGGCTTTTGTGCTGTCCGTGCATGGGCAAGGCTTCCATCTCTTCGAGAGTGAACCAGCCAAAATCTGTGGTCTCGTTGCTTAAGCCTGGGCTGCCTTCAAGTACTTCCACCTCGAAATTTAATACCACGAAAAACGCCTTGTTCCCATCAGAATAAATCACCAGTTGGTCAGGATTGCTGTACACGCCGAGCAGCCTCTTTGCACGGACCTTTAGCCCCGTTTCCTCCCAAACTTCGCGTTCACATGCCTCGGCTGCGCTTTCCCCAGATTCCATTGCACCACCGGGAAGGCACCAGCGTCCATTATCGGTACGTTTTGTGAGGAGTACTTTTTGGCGGCTGGGGTCGAAAATTACGGCACTACATCCCACACGTAATGCACCTTCCTTGCCGAGGCGGGGACCGTATAGTACTTTTGACATGTCATTTATCCTGTGAGTCTAATCTGCTGCTAAAGTATAATGCAATCATGTCGGAAACAATATCAAAGGAGAATAGCATGAAGAGCTCTCGAATTTACCTTTTTGCCGCCCTGGCGCTTGTTGCCACCCTGGCATGCAGCACAATCGCCAACCTTGGTGCAACGCCCACACCAGTGCCCACCAACACCCCGTTGCCTACTTCTACGCCGTTGCCTTCACCCACTCCAGCCACCGCCGTATTGTTTGAAGACAGTGAATTCACAAATTCCTGTGTCACCGGTGGTACCGATGAAGTAGATCGCTTCGTTGAAGACGGACAGTTTAAGATGGCTATCAAGACACCTTCCATTGTGGCATGGTCGGACTGCACACAAGACGAATTCAGCGATTTTGTCTATGAAGTAGATGCCACCCAATTAGGCGGTCCTGATAACAATATTTATGGTATCTTGTTCCGCTATGATAATGATGTGCGAGAGTTCTACGTCTTTGCCATCAGTGGTGACGGTTATTATGTTGTTGCTATCGATGGACCTGACCGCACCGAGCCGCAAATGTTGGTAGATTGGACTTCAACTGATACGATCAATTTGGGTAACGCCACCAATCGGCTTAAGGTTGAGGCAGTTGGGAATAACATTTCGTATTATGTGAACGATCAACTTCTGGGCGAAATACAAGATAGTTCGCTTTCAAAAGGTGTTGTCGGTGTCTTTGTGGGCAGTATCGATGAAGGCAACGTCTTGATCGGGTACGACAATATGAAAGTTTCTGCCCCGTAGTTAAACATAAAAAAAGACGCGGCTC
>JBAIYF010000090.1:0-3689 GCA_037916115.1 Anaerolineales bacterium | reverse complement strand
CAAACAGGCGTGCCCGGCATGCCTGTTTTTATTTATACAGAAAATGAGCAAGAATCGGGTCGCCGCCTGAAGCACCCTCCAATACAATCTCACGCAAGAAAAAGGAGATTGACATGCACCAAACAAGCGAAACTTTTGAACCTTTACAGCATTACCAGATGATCGAACATGCCATTCGATACATCGAAGCCAATGTGCAGAAACAACCCGAGCTGGAAGAGATCGCCGCAGCCGTGGGCATGAGCGAATATCATTTTCAACGGCTCTTCACACGCTGGGCAGGCATCAGCCCAAAACGCTTTATGCAATTCCTCACCAAGGAACATGCCAAGCAACTGCTCGACCGTTCTGAAAATTTACTGGAAACCACCCACCAGACCGGTCTCTCCAGCCTTGGGCGCCTGCACGATCTGTTCGTCTCCACCGAGGCGGTCACCCCCGGCGAATACAAATCGCGCGGAGCGGGTCTCACCATTCGGTACGGTTTGCACCACACCCCGTTCGGAAAATGTCTCATCGCCACCACCGAGCGCGGCATCTGCCACTTGGGCTTTGTGGACGGCAGTGAAGGCAAAGCGATCGATGGACTGGCGGCGCACTGGCAGCATGCCAGTATGCTCGAAGATTACACAACCACCGCCCCGCTGGTTAACCGCATCTTTCTGGACCCGGAAGCGGATTCACCTCTCAAACTGCATCTGCGCGGGACGAATTTCCAGATCAAGGTTTGGGAGGCACTGCTCAACATCTCCACCGGCGCGCTGACCACCTACGAGCACATTGCCGCCCGCATCGGCAATCCGCGTGCAGTCCGCGCGGTGGGTAGCGCCGTGGGTGATAACCCCATCGCCTACCTGATCCCATGTCATCGCGTCATTCGCAAGAGCGGTGAATTTGGAAATTATTTATACGGATCAGCAAGGAAAAAAGCCATCCTTGCCCGTGAACTGGCAACACCTTAATAAACAAAAAAGACAAGGAAAAGAATGAAAACAAAACTTTGGACCGCACTACTCGCACTATGGATCGTTTGGGGTTCCACTTACCTGGCAATTCGTTTTGCTGTTGAAACCATCCCGCCGTTCCTGCACGCATCGCTGCGCTTTCTCATCTCCGGCGCGATCTTGTTTGCCTGGCGCCGCATGGCAGGCGACCCAATACCCACCGCAAGCCATTGGAAATCCACCGCTATTGTGGGGCTCTTCCTCTTACTCGGCGGAAACGGGTTTGTAAGCCTTGCCGAACAAAGTGTTCCTTCTGGCATCGCCGCACTCATGATCACCACTTCCCCATTCTGGTTGGTGTTGTTCGAATCACTGCGCGCAGGCGGCACCAAACCATCCTGGCAGGCGATTGTTGGTTTATTGCTGGGCTTCGGCGGCGTGTTCGTGCTGGTGGGTCCAGGCGAGATCGCGGGTGCAAACCACGCCTTCGACACATTCGGTGTGATTCTGCTGCTGATCGCTCCCATTCTGTGGTCGTCTGGTTCCATCTACTCACGCGGCGCGGATATGCCGAAATCGACCCTGATGTCCACCGGCATGCAAATGCTCACTGGTTCGGTCGGTCTGTTCATTGTCAGCGTGGCAACCGGCGAATTGCAAGGATTCAGCTTCTCCGAAGTCTCGACGCGCTCATGGTGGGGACTGATCTATTTGATCACCTTCGGCTCGCTGGTTGGCTTCGTTTCCTACGGCTGGCTCATCCAAAACGCGCCCGTCTCGCTGACCTCCACGTATGCCTATGTCAACCCGATCGTGGCGGTGCTGTTGGGCTGGCTCTTTGCGGGTGAAGAACTGAACGCCCGCATTGCGGTCGCATCGGTTATTATCGTTGGTGCGGTCATCATGATCAACCTCTCACGCAGCCCCAAAACTGAAACCAGAGAAAAAATGGCGATCCCCGAAGAGATCGAATAAATTTCAAACGTGTGTAATCAGTATTCAAAACTGTATAAAAATAAAAGGAGAAAACATGGACTCAAAAGATTTACTCAAGCGGGTGAAGGAAGATAATGTCAAGTTCCTTTCACTTCAGTTCACAGATGTGCTGGGTGCCGTCAAAAGCGTAGATATGCCCATTCGCCATCTGGAAGATGTGTTGAAAGACGGCGCTTGGTTCGACGGTTCTTCCGTGGAAGGCTTTGCCCGCATTCAGGAAAGTGACATGCGCTTGAAGGTGGATCCCGAAACGTATGTGGTGCTGCCCTGGTCATCGCCTGAGTCCCGCCGCGCGCGTGTGTTCTGTGATATCTACACCCCGTCTGGTGAGCCGTTCGAAGGTGACCCGCGCGGTGCCTTGAAACGCATCCTCGCCAAGATCGCCGAACGCGGCTGGAAGTACAACATCGGCCCTGAGCCGGAGTTCTTCCTTTTCAAAGCACAGGATGGCAACGGCAGTGTTCACCCCGTACCACACGACACTGGCGGCTATTTTGATTTCTCCTCCTTCGATGAAGCCGTAGTCGTCCGCACCGCCTTGATGGATGCTCTCGACCAGATGGGTCTTGATGTGGAAGTGGGTCACCACGAAGTGGCGCTCGGTCAGCACGAGATCGACTTCCGCTTCGCAGACGCGCTCAAGGCTGCCGATAACGTCTTGACGCTTAAGTACACGGTGAAGGCGATCGCCGCCCAACACGGCCTTGTCGCCTCTTTCATGCCCAAGCCTGTGTACGGCATTAATGGCTCGGGTATGCACTGTCACCAAAGTCTCTTCGACACCAAGACCGGTAATAATCTATTCTTTGACGCCAAGGATGAAGCCAAGCTCTCGCCGCTGGCGTACTCGTTCATCGCCGGTCAACTCGAACATGCCCGCGCGCTCGCTGGTGTGGTCGCCCCCACCGTGAACTCCTACAAACGTCTGGTTCCCGGTTATGAAGCACCCGTGTATATCGGCTGGGCACAGCAGAACCGCTCAGCGCTCATCCGCATTCCGCGCTACACCGAAGGACGCGATAAGGCGGTCCGCGCTGAGTTGCGCTTCCCCGATCCGTCGTCCAACCCGTATTTGGCGTTCACCGTCATGCTTGCCGCCGCGCTCGATGGCATCGACAAGAACATGAAGGCATCCAAGCCGCTCAACAACATCAACCTGTATGAACTCAACAAGGAAGAGCGAACCAAGCTCGGTGTGACGGAACTGCCCGGCTCGCTGGCTGAAGCATTGAGCGAACTGGAGAAGAACAGCGTGCTCAAGTCTGCACTGGGTGATTACCTGTTCGAAGCCTACATGCGCGCCAAATGGGAGGAATGGGATGAATTCCGCCTGCGCGTGACCGACTTTGAAATTCAGCGTTATTTGGAAACTGCGTAACAGTTGATAGTGGGTAGTTGATGGTAATATGTCTCACCCCGAAATTAAGATTTCGAAGGTGAGGCATGTTCTAAGAACAAATGGGACGCTGATTCACGCAGACAAACGCTGATTTTTTGATCTTAATCAGTGTAAATCAGCGTTTATCTGCGTCCCAAATTCAATTCGGGGGAGAATTATGTTTGATTCTGGGAGAGGCGACCCGTCTGCGCTGAACGTAACGCCAATCAAAAAGAAAAGGGTCGCCCTTACTGAATAATGTGAGAATCTTAAAGGGAGGGTTGCCCTGCTAAGCAGGACAACCCTCCCTTTGATTTCAAAGACATGTGATGAAATATACGGGTTGCCCCTACAAGTTAGTGAACCGTGGC
>JBAIYF010000089.1:0-1555 GCA_037916115.1 Anaerolineales bacterium | reverse complement strand
CATGCTAAAGGCATTAGGCAGGTCTTTTTTCGGAAGCAGGTTAGGAATCAATGCCTGGCGTGAAGGTCCATCGAATGCAACGACAACCGCCTGCAAGGCTGTGATGACATAGATATGCCAGATGGTGATATGACCGAACTGCGTGAAAAGCGCCAGCACCACTGCAAGAAGCGCCGCAATGGACTGCGTTGTAAACATCACTCTGCGCCTGTCCACTGAATCAGCCAGTGCGCCGCCAATGAGTGAAAAAATAACCACCGGCAAAAAACGAGCTACACCGATCCCGCCGAGTGCGATCGGGTTCTTGTCCAATTGATTAACATGCCAGAAAAGCGCGTATAACTGCATCTGCGTGCCAGTGATGGAAATGAGCTGCCCCAGCCAGAGGTAGAAGAATTTTTTGTGTTTGAGAGAGGGAGGTATGTGAAGCATGTGTCAGGTGTCAGCGAAGCAAAAAATTGAGTGGTTCTTACAGTAGTTTGCTTACGTTCCCCAGTCGCGGAGGTATAGAAAATCGTAGCCGATGGTGCGGTTGCTGACCTTTGCAATGGGCGGAAGCATACGCTTGAACTGGTTACGGCGAATTCGTGTGGTAACTGCCTCCACGAATTTCCGATCGAAACCGGCATCCACAGCCTCTTGGGGGCTGTAACGCTGGTCTACCAACAGGTAGAGCAGACGATCCGCATCTTCATAGGTGAAGCCGAGTTCCTTTTCATCAGTCTGGTCTTCCCATAAATCAGCAGACGGCGCCTTGTCAATGATCGGCGCGGGGATGTTCAGTGCTCGTGAGAGTTGGCGTACCTGTGTTTTATACAGGTCACCGATGGGGTTGAGCGCATTTGCTGAGTCGCCGAAGAGGGTGCTGTACCCCAACAGTATCTCAGTCTTGTTACTCGTGCCTACCACCAGACCTTTGAAGACTTCACTTTGATCGTAGATGACGATCATGCGCTGACGTGCCATAATGTTTCCCTTACGAAGTTTAGACATTTCAGGGTCGAGAGCAAAGAGCGGCTCGACCATGTCTGTGATTTCAATGGTCTTGCTCGGAATTCCAAGTTGATCGATCAGCAATTGAGCATGGTCCAAAGACCCTTTGCTCGATGCTTTATAAGGCATCCGCACAGCGAGGACATTCTCCCTGCCTAATGCTTCTACAGCCAAAGCGCAGGAAAGCGCCGAGTCGATTCCGCCGGAAAGGCCGATCACAGCCCGGCTCATTCCCACTCGTGTGATCTCAGACTTGATAAAGCCCGTAAGGATCTCACGGGCAAGGTCGGTATTGATGGTGAGATTAATATCAACCACGGGAAAGAATCCTATTCAGTTCTTTTTGCACAAGGGCAGTACGTTCGTCGCGCAACAAGGGCAGTCGGGAGCGTGTGCGGCGAAGCTGGTTCAAATCCAGTTCGGCATAGGTGATGGCTTCCTCGTTATATGGGCCATGCGCCAATTCCTCGCCGTTTGGGTCGAAGATGGTTGCCCCACCCCAAAAATGCAGCCCATCCTCATACCCCACCCGGTTGGCATGCGCCACAAACGAAGTGAACAT
>JBAIYF010000088.1:0-4721 GCA_037916115.1 Anaerolineales bacterium | reverse complement strand
ATGAATGGCGAGGTCAGGCTGGACATGGGACCCGGCGAGATGAAACGAATCTGGGCGTAATTGGTGAATCCGTCTGCAAGGGTTGGCGTGGCGGTGGGAATTTCCAGGGTTGCGATCGGCGGAACGGGCGTATCTGTTGGGAAGAATGTGGCAGTGGGTGCAGATGCCGCCGCTGTGGCAAAGGCAGACTGGGCGGTCAACGCCACCACCGTGGGAAGGTATTCAGGCGGGTAGGGCGTCGGGGCAGATTCTGCCTGTTGTGAGCAGGCAGCTAAAAGTCCAAGAAGGGAGGCGATCGTAAGGAGTCGAAGTTTCATAATGAAAAGGAAGAGACGCCCGTCAGGTAAGAGGGCGTCTCTTGATTCAGTTCAAATTACAGCCCGTAAACGTCGGTGTATTTCTTCGTCAAATAGCGGACGTATGCCGCAGAGTCAATATCCTGCCCAGTCACTTTGCGGATGAGGTCGCGCGGGTCATACTTATGACCATAAACATGAATGTTCACACGCAGCCACTCACGCAGTTCACTGAATTGACCCTTGCGGATCTGGTCTTCGAGGTCTTTGATGTCTTTGTTGATCTTCTCCCACAACTGGGCGGAGATGATGTTGCCCAATGCGTACGTGGAGAAGTAACCAATGGAGCCATACGACCAGTGAATATCCTGTAGAACACCCTGCGCATCGTTCGGCGGAGTGATGCCAAGGTACTCGCGCATTTTGGTGTTCCAAATTTCGGGCAGGTCTTTGATGGCAATGCTGCCATCCACCATACCGATCTCCAGTTCGAGGCGCAGCATGATGTGCAGGTTGTAGGTGGCTTCGTCTGCATTGACGCGGATGAAGGAGGGCTCAACTTTATTGATGGCTTTGTAGAATGCCTTGAGTCCAACACCATCCAACTGCGCGGGGAAGGTCTTTTTCAAATCGGGGTAGAAGTGTTCCCAGAACGGCAGGGAACGCCCGACAAGATTTTCCCACATGCGTGACTGCGATTCGTGAACAGCGAGTGAAGTACCGCTTTCGAGCGGAGTGCGTTCGTAGGCGGGGTGGATGCCCAATTCGTAAAGAGCATGCCCACATTCGTGCATGGCGCTGAACAATGTGGCAAGCGGCGCATTCTTTTCGTAGCGGTTGGTAATGCGCACATCGTTTACGCTGAAGGTGGTCTCAAAGGGGTGCGGGGCTTTATCCTGCCTGCCGCGGCTGAAGTCATACCCAAATTTGCTGATGATCTGCTCGCTAAAGCCCCAAACCTTCTTTTCGTTGAAAGACTTATGCAGGAAATCATCCTTGACCTGTTTGCTCTCGCTGATGGCTTTGATGAGCGCGACCTGCTTGGGGCGCAGGTTGCCAAAGATCTCTTGCACTTCTGCGGTCGGAAGACCGGGTTCGTAATCGTCCAACAGCACATCATAGGGGTGGGCGGCGGGCGGGAAGAACGAAACATACTTTCGGATCAATTCCACATTCTTTTCGAGATGCGGCAGGAAGATCGAAAAATCGGACTTGCTCCTTGCCTCCACCCAGGCATCCAGCGCCTTTGAGGCGGTCATTGCCTGTTCTGCTACAAAACTGGCGGGAACGCGTTTGGCTTTGTTGTAATTGCGCGCCGCCACGCGGATCATGGCGCCTTCATCGGTCTCGGGGTCGTTGAATTCCTTTTGCAGGTCTTCCAGCAAAACGCCCACTTCATCGGCGGTGAATTTCTCTTGTGCGATCTTGCCAAGCGTGGCTAGCTGCTGTCCGCGCGCTTCCGCACCGCCGGGGGGCATATTCACTTGCTGATCCCAACTGAGAACCGCAGAAGCCCGTCCAAGATCGGATACCTCACCAAGGATTTCCTTCAACTTATTGAGTTTTTCAGACATTGCAAAATCTCCTGTTTGTTTTGACGAAACCGCCTCACACGTGACCCATGCCTGTTTTGCCGCCCAAACATTTATTTTCGCTGTGAGTTGTTTTTTGCCTGCATCGATTTTATCATCAACCTTGTGGGGTTAATTTTCGGCTGGACATTTGTGATATTCGCCCAGTCCATTGAGGGTGACGTAATACGTCATGCCTTCTTTGATATCCACCTGCTCGATCAGGGGTTCACCTTCCATCGAAGCATCACGAACCTCATAAAACCCTGGGTCGATCTGGGCTTGGTTAAGGTATTTCGGGTTGGTCCAGAGCGACTCGAGATAAAGTTCGATCGGCATGATGATGATGGGATGCTCGGTGCAGTTTTTTATATAAGCAGGCTCGGGCCACTCGGTGAAGGTGAAGGCGGGCACATTGGCAAGGTCACCTTCGATAGTGGTGAACGGCGTGAGCAGGGAGATCCAGCCGGTTTGATCTGTGTTCGGGATGCGCACTTGCACCCATTTCGAGAGTATGTCCTGACCGATCACTTCGGCACTGGAACCTTTATAAAGGATACCAATGCGGTTGTAGGCAGTTTCCGGTCCGCGGCGGATGTAGAGATTGCCGCCCGAAGCGATGATGCTCACGGAGGGGACAGCCGTCGGCGTGGGCGCAGGCTCGGTGGTTGGAGCAGGCGTGGGCGAAGGGAGAGGCGTTTCCGTCGCAATGATGGGCGCTGGATCATTGACGATGATTTCTTCCGTGGGCTGTACTTCATCGTCACTGGTCGAAGTTTGCGTTGGGAAACATCCCTGCAATACAAGCAGAGCGCTCAGGGCAAAGATCAAAAATTTACGGTTCATTATTCGTAGCGCAGGGCTTCCACAGGTTCGAGGTTTGCGGCGCGGCTTGCCGGGTAAATGCCGAAGAACAGACCAATGATGGCGGAGAAACTCGTTGAGAGGATGATCGCATCGACACCGACAATAGGGACAAAAGTGTTGCCGGTGGCAGTGGCGACTTGCTCGACGATGCGGGCAATGACCCAGCCAAAGATGGTGCCGATGATGCCGCCGATGAGGCTGAGCAGGGAGGACTCGGTTAGGAATTGCAGGAGGATATCCCGTTTGCGCGCGCCCAGGGCTTTGCGTAGACCGATCTCTTTGGTGCGTTCGGTGACAGAGACCAGCATGATGTTCATGATGCCGATGCCGCCGACCAATAGTGAAATACCGGCAATACCGCCCAGGAATATCGTGAGCACGCCTGTAATGGATTCAAAGATGCTGAGAAAGTCTTGCTGGGTAAAGACGGTGAAATCATCGAGCCCGATCGGTGTGCGGTGACGTTGACGAATGATGCTGGAGATTTCCTCCACAGCTTGAGGCACTGCTTCAGCAGAGGCCGCTTGCACGAAGATGACATCTACTTCGTCGCGGGTGCTGCGTTTGATGAGGCGGGCTTGTGCCGTGGTGAATGGAATGTAGGCGGCATTATCTTCACTGCCGAATGCGCCGCCGCCGCGTGCCACCAAAACACCGATGATGCGGAAGGGCTGCCCTTCGATGCGGATGACTTCGCCAACGATTCCATCCGCATGACCGAAGATGGCTTCGGCAGTTTCAGGTCCGAGCACCACCACCGACATGCGCCCGAGGATGTGTTCCTGGTTAATGAATTCACCTTCTGCCATTTCGAGATTGCGAACGGTGAAATACTCTGGCGTGACGCCGGAAATGGAGGTAGTTGTTTTTTCGCTGGAGAAGGTCAGCAAGGCGTTGCCTTGGATCGCCGGGGCAACCATTTCCACGGAGGGCGCGGCGAATTGATCCATGAGGGCGTTCGCGTCGCCAAGGGTGAGCGGGCGTTCATTGTTGCCGCTGCTGCGTGCGCCGGAGCCGGGAGGTCCATCGTTACTGGGTGCGCCGCCAAAGACAAAGACTAGGTTGGTGCCGATGCTGGAGATCGAGCCGGTGATGGATGCCTGCGCACCATTGCCTACTGCCAGCATGGCGATGACCGCTGCCACACCGATGACGATGCCGAGCACAGTCAACCCGGAACGCATTTTATTGCCGCTCAGGCTTTCGAGAGCTTCGAGGATTGCTTGAGCAAAACTCATTTTGCACCTGTTGGGTTTTCTTCAATGTAATCCAGTTCGCCGTCTTTCAAGCGGATGACGCGCTGGGTCTGTTCGGCGATCTTTGGGTCGTGAGTGACTATGACCAGCGTGGTGCCAAGATCTTTGTTGAGGTTAAGTAAAAGATTCATGATTTCTTTACCGACCTTTGAGTCGAGGTTGCCGGTCGGTTCGTCTGCCATGATGATGGCGGGGTTGTTGACCAATGCCCGGGCAACTGCCACACGTTGCTGCTGTCCACCGGAGAGTTCATAGGGGCGATGGTTCATGCGGTTTTCCAAGCCGACGGCTTCGAGCGCCTTTTGCGCTTTTTCACGGCGACCTTGTGTCAGCCCTGCATAACGCAGTGGCAGTTCCACATTTCCCAACGCGGTGAGGCGTGAAAGCAAATTGAAACTCTGGAATACGAAGCCGATCTTGCGGTTGCGGACGCTCGCTAGCTGGTCGTCGTCCATTTGTGCAACCGATTCGCCGTCCAAAATATATTCGCCGGACGTGGGACGGTCCAGACAGCCGAGCATGTTCATCATGGTGGATTTGCCCGAGCCGCTTGGTCCCATAATGGATACGACCTCTCCGCGCGCCACCGTGAACGAGACGCCGCGCAAAGCCTGCACTTCGATCTCGCCCATGACGTAGGTTTTTTTCAGGTCGCGAGCTTCGATGACCCAGTCCATGCTAATCTCCGCCGCCACCGAAGGGTCCTCCCTGGAAGGATGGCGGGTTGAGAA
>JBAIYF010000087.1:0-2212 GCA_037916115.1 Anaerolineales bacterium | reverse complement strand
GGTTTTACCAGCGGCAACACCGATCTTCAGATGTTCGCTGTTCTCATTCGCCTGTGCTACTAACACAACAAGCGGATGGGCATAGGACTTGCCTGTTCGCCGCACCCGCTTGAAATCTTCGGATCGGGACAGTCGAAATCGTTTCTGCACCCGCGCCTCTTATTGATTCTCCTCGCTGGAGATTACCAACGAATCTTCTTTACGTGTTCGTTGGCAGAAACGGTCAATTTGTGGCGACCCTTGAGGCGGCGGCGTTTGAGGACGTCGCGACCGGTGGCAGTAGCCATGCGCGAGCGGAAGCCGTGTACACGCACGCGGCGGCGGATCTTGGGTTGATAAGTTCGCTTGGTCATTCTACGTTCTTCCTTATTCCTTCAAAAGATGATTACACAATCCCCGATGGGATGGTATTTTTTGGTTGGACAGCGCGTTATTTTACCCCAAGGGGTGCGATTCGGTCAATTTGAATTCAGACAAAATATAGATTTCTAACAAAGCAAGGAAATAGTTTGTCCACGGAATAGACGGTTTTTATGATTTTTCCGTATTATCCGTGTATAAAAAAAATTTTATCAAATCAGGCAAAATACCTGTCCCAAATGGGTTTGGTCTTTGCCGGGGCAATGAACGAGGACTCAAAAGCAAAGCGATTGCAGGTATGAATATCGTCCATGCTCATGCCGAGGACTTCATGGGCAATGCGGTATTCTTCATTGACGTTCGTTTCAAGAACTTCGGGATCGTCTGAGTTGATGGTTACACGAACACCGAGGTCGAATAGCTTTTTAAGCGGATGCGCCTCGATCGTCGGGACGGAGTTGGTCAAATAATTTGACCAAGGATTCACCTCAAGCGTGATCCCCTTTTCAATGAGCATTTCTACAGCTTTCATATCTTCGATGCTGTGAATACCATGACCGATGCGGTCTGGCTGGAAGTTCTTGATGGTTTCGATGACATATGAAGCGGGGGTATCTTCGCCGGAGTGGATAGTAACTTTCAAGCCCGCATCTTTGGCTTTGAGAATGGGTTTGATGAAATCTTTCGCCGGGTAGAGTTTTTCGCCATCGGCAAGATCTACAGCCTGAATGTGCTTCTTGTGTTTGATTGCCCAATCCACGGTTTTGACGCAAGACTCCGCGCCCATGCCGCGCGAGGTGATGGCGATGATGCCAATTGCCATGTCAAATTCTTTTTCGGCGCGTTCCTGTGCGCGCAGCAGACCGTCGAGGCAGGCGTCCCAATCCAAGTTGTAGCCGTGAAACGCCCAGTCTGGCGAGAAGCGCACTTCAAAGAGTTTGATGTTCTGCTTGGCACAATCTTCAAAGAGTTCCCAAGAAATGCGTTCAAACACCTCAGGAGAGGTGATCGTGCGCTGAAAGATATCGAAGGCATCCAACACGGCTTGCAGGTCTTTCATCTGGTCAAGCACTTTGACGTGCTTATCCAACTCCCCCACTTCATATGAAGGCAGCGACACACCCTGAGCACGTGCCACGTCAATGATGGTCTGCGTGCGGATGGCACCTTCGAGGTGGCAGTGAATTTCAGTTTTGGGAATGGAGTTGTATTTGGGATCGAAGTTTTTCATGGATGTCCTTTGGACGATGATGGACGATTGACCATTATTGCTGGTCTGCTAATTTTACCCGTTTCCCAATCTTAACGCTGCATGCAACAAGACATTTGCGCCGTTGACACAATCTTGCCATTCAGTGAACTCAAACGGAGAATGGCTCGTACCATTTATAGACGGAACGAAGATCATACCCACCGGACAAATATTCACCAACGATTGCGCATCATGGATCGCGCCCGAAGCCAACACAACGCTCGACAACCCCAAATCATCACATGCAAACTTGAAAGCCTCTTGAATATTTGAGCTCATTAAGTTCGGTGTATGCTTTCCCAACGGATCGGCAGTCACCTCCAGACCAAATTGTTCGGCTTTTTCACGCGCCAATTTCATCAACGCCTTATCCAACGCGTCCAATTGCTTTTCATCGGGTGAGCGGAATTCCAGCAAAAAGTCCGCGCGGGCTGGGACGATGTTCGATGCGCCCGGCGAGAACTCGATCTTGCCGACGTTTGCCACGCAATTCGGGAAGTCTCGCATCACAGTTTGGCGCGTCTCCAAGATAAATGCTGCCACGCCCTGCCCCGCATCCAGTCGATCTTCCATTGCCGCAGAACCGGCATGATCCGCACG
>JBAIYF010000086.1:0-1704 GCA_037916115.1 Anaerolineales bacterium | reverse complement strand
CAAATAACCCACCAATAGACTTCCAACCTTCTTTTCGTCAAGTTCGGTCACTGCAAATCCGGTAACGTGTTTGCGTTTCAAAAGCAGGTCCACCACCGCGCCGCCGCGCAGGTTACGCCACCAGGTGCGGTCGCGGCTGGTGAGGATCCACAGGCATTCACCCTCCTTGAAATACCCGACCGGAATGGTATATTTTTTGTTGCTTTTTTGCCCCGTAATGCTTAGCAACATCATGCTGTCGCTTAATATCCCGTGGAATGGAGAACGCAGCACCCACATGATAAAGCTATTTCCGTTCATAGGAACTCCTTGATTCCCAGTGTACTGAAATCGAATCCCAAAGTCATGGGACAAACATCACCTTCACGGCTATAATTAGTCAACTTATTTTGGAGAATGGTCATGTCTACTGTTTACGCATCCAAACACCCGCTCGTCGCCCACAAACTTTCCATATTAAGAGATAAAGAAACAAAACCCAAGAAGTTCCGCCAGCTCGTTAAGGAGATTGCGGCGCTGCTGGCATATGAAGCCACCGCCGACCTTGCTACTATGCCAGTCACTATTGAGACCCCACTTGCACAAATGGAAGCACAGGAATTGAAGGAAAAGATCGGTTTGGTGCCCATTTTACGTGCCGGGCTTGGTATGGTGGAAGGCATCTGGGAATTGATGCCCAGCGCCGAAGTCTGGCACATCGGCTTGTACCGCGATGAAAAAACACTAAAACCAGTGGAATACTACAATAAACTGCCCGTTGCTCCCCGCGTGGGCGTTTGTTTAATTCTCGACCCCATGCTTGCCACCGGCGGTTCAGCGACAGCAACGGCAGATGTATTGAAGCGTTGGGGTGTGACCAAGATCAAATTTGTCGGGCTGATCGCTGCGCCGGAAGGCATTAAAACCATGCAGGAAGCCCACCCCGATATCGATATTCACATCGCTGCCATTGATGAACGCTTGAACGAACGTGCTTACATTGTCCCTGGTTTGGGTGATGCAGGCGACAGACAGTTTGGAACCGGATAATTCTGAGCCATGAAAGCAATGCTGCTTGATTCTGTCATGGAAGTTAAAGCGCCTCAGACTCCCTTGCGGCTTGCTCAACATCCCGAACCGATCATTGCCCCGGGCGAAGTACTCGTCAAGATCACCCGTTGCGGCATCTGCCATACCGAGTTAGACGTGATCGAGGGGCGTCTTCCGCCTTTGCAATACCCGATCATCTTGGGGCATCAGGCAGTCGGCGAGATCGTTGAAGGCGGCCGGCGCGGACAGCGTGTGGGAGTGGCGTGGATCGCCTCTGCTTGCGGAAAGTGTGCATTCTGCCAAAGCGGACGTGAGAATCTGTGTCCTGAATTCAAAGCCACAGGGAAGGATATCAACGGCGGCTACGCAGAATACATGAAAGTCCACGCGGATTTTGCTCATCCGCTCCCACCATCATTGTCTGATTCGGATACCGCTCCACTTTTGTGTGCGGGCGCCATTGGATACCGGTCGTTGCGATTGAGCAACTTGCAGGAGGGTCAATCCCTTGGGCTGACCGGGTTCGGGGGATCCAATCACTTGGTATTGAAGTTTGTAAGGCATCAATTCCCCAATGCGAAAGTCTATGTATTCAGCCGCACACCCGCTGAGCGTGAGTTTGCGCTTTCATTAGGCGCGGTTTGGGCAGGCGCCATAGATGAGATCCCGCCTGAG
>JBAIYF010000085.1:0-8166 GCA_037916115.1 Anaerolineales bacterium | reverse complement strand
CGGAGACAACACTGACCGAAGCGAAGACCAGCAGCTTTTCACCGGCCAGAAAGCCCAGAGCAGAAAGAAAGGAAAGCCAGATGATCTGCCGAGCCGATTTCAGAACTCCGTGTTCTGCCAGCACAACGATTCCCACCGTTTTGACCAGTTCCTCGATAAATGCCGAGGCGATCAATACTGCGCCAATGATCAACCTGGCGGGCAAATTCGTTGCAAAAGCGAGCATGACCACCTGCGCCATGTACACAGCGGGGATCACCAGAAAACTCCATAAGGTGACGGCGAACCACGGCTGCGAGTGTGCCATCATCAAATAAATGGCGTCGCCGATCTTGCGCGTGATGGGCTTGTAGCCCATCAAAAACTCTTCGTTGAGCAGGCGCGTCCCGGCGAATACAGCAAAACCAAAGATCGCCGTCATCGGCAGGGACGGCAAAAAGTATTCGCGCCACCCGAAAGGCTCAAGCCGATACATCTTCACCGCCAATGTCAACGGCGAGATATAGGCAAGGTCGCTGCTATTCGTGAACATTGCCGGGAATACCAGGTAAGCGGTCGTTAGTGTGGTGACCAGCATGGAGATGAATGTCGTATCTTTGAACGTACGGTAGAACAGTGGCACCATCAAATAAATGGCGAAGATGAACAAGGTGGTCGGCGCGAAGATCGCCAGCGCCAATGCGACATTGGCATTTGTAAGATAGGCGATTACCACCGTCGTTGAAAGCGCAAAAACCGCGTACGGCAGCATTTTGCCGAGGATGATCTGAAACGGGGTCACCGGCGCAGAAAGCAAAATGGTCAGGCGGCGGTTCGCCTTCTCATCCATAAAGCTGCTTGTGAAAAATATGCTGATGAATGTGATCGGCAGTATGTAGATCAACGCGACCAGCACTTGAGTGAACGGAGCGGGCGGCGGTGTGATCGAAGGGATGATGACCTCTTCCGGCTTGACGGTCTGCGGTTCGCTCCCCGCCGGGGGTGGATTCTCACTCAAGGCGTTGACCCCAACCCGAAGCGGGAACACCACATCCCGGTCGAAGGAAGAAGCGACGCGCTCCAACTCGTACACTTCCATGTACTGTTTCAATGCCCGCACTGCAAATTGCGATTTATCATCTTCCCGCACAAACACATCCGAATTGACGATCAGCACATCGATGGACTTGTTTTCAAGCAGTGACAAACCTTCATCTGGGTCTACTTCCATTACAGAGAAACGGCTATCGTCAATAAGAGGGACATCCCCTGAAACACCAACTCTATACAAGCCACTCCCTAACGAGATCGAGTCGCGCAGAGTAAAAGCGGAAAAACCAAGCACAATCAGCAATATCAACACGGCAAATGGACTACCGCCGCCGCCAAAACGCTTGCGCAGACGTGATATCTCCCGCCACGCGATCACCAAAACCTGATTCATTTTTTCACTCTCGCAAAGTAGTTTAGGATAAAATTGCCGCATGATACAACTCACAGACGTCACGAAGCGCTACGATAATACTACAGTCGTTGACCGGCTGAACTTACAGATCAATGAGGGCGAGATCGTTGGCATCATTGGGCACAACGGTGCTGGCAAGAGTACAACCATGAAGATGATCGCCGGGCTGATCGAACCCACTTCCGGCGACGTACAGGTCATGGGACAGGATATGGTACGGCACAGCATTCGTGTGAAGCAGAGAATCGGCTACCTGCCAGAAGAAAGTCCGCTTTACGAGGCGATGACCGCCCAGCAGTATCTGCTTTTTTTCTCGGAACTCTATCACATGCCGCGCAACAAGGCGCTCAAACGCAGCGAAGAATTGCTCTCTTCACTTGGGTTGGAACAAAAGGACAAGTTGACCGGCGAATATTCAAAGGGCATGAAGCGCAAAACCGCCATTGCCCGCACCCTGTTGCACGACCCCGACCTGCTTATCCTTGATGAGCCAAACTCCGGACTCGACCCGCTGACCTCGTTCTTTATCATCAATTACCTGAAACGACTAAAAAAAGAAGGCAAGACCATCCTGCTCAGCGCCCACAATCTTTTCCACGTTGAAACCATCTGTGACCGGGTTGCCATTATCAAGAATGGAAAACTGCTGGTCTTCGATACTATGGAAGCAATCCGCGCGCGACTGGGCAAACGTGAGTACCAAGTCATCTTCCATTCAGACGACAAATTGGACTACGAACACATCGGCGGGAATTACGTATTCCGCACCCACGATGTGGACGGCATCGCCCACATGCTTGAAACCGTCTCACATAAAGGCTGGACACTGGTCGACCTCTCGATGCGCGAGTCGGCGCTTGAAGAGATCTACGTCAAACTCATGACGAACGAGTCCTGACCTTACCCGATTTTTGGCGCAGAGCACGTCTTAACTACTCCACCACCGCATCAAGTTGAACGAAGTGTCGATCGTCTTTGCCGCGTTAATGCGTTGCAAAAGAGTTCTAACCCGCGCATCAGGTTCAGATGCCAATGTGGCCGTCAACTCCCGGTCGATGACACCTCGCTCCACACGTTCAGTGGTGGCGGATGCCGCAAGCTGAGAAAGCAGTTGAGGCGAAGCAAAGCCGTAGATAAGCGCATCCTTGGCGGTTCCCGCATTCAAGAGCCAGGCGGTCAACCCGCCCACCCCAACGAGCAGAATCGTTCCCAGCCAGAAGTTGAATGTGCCCAAATATTTTGGAATATCGATCCTATGGCGATTGCGGATGAGACGCAGAATATCCGGCATGAGGCCGCCAAGACACCCGAGCAGGAAAAAAGGCAGATCAAAAGTGGGCATGGTTCCTCCAAAGAGAATCGATCAATATCCACCCAGCACAAGAACGGGCAGATTTTTTGCCTCCAACTCAGTGAACATATCTCCCGCAGTCTCCGGGTTGAAGGGTTGCACGGTAACAGCAAAGCGGTTGTAGGACATCAATTCGGTCGAAATGGCATAAGCAAGATCAGCGAGCCCTGGAATGGTTTCATCAAAGGCAAGGTAAATCTGAATCGGCTCCCCGTAACCTGCCTCATCCAAACGCATCATGCCATTGTCGGGGTTATACGGCATGGCTCGCAAATCCAATACTTCGCCATGCACATCGAAAACCCGGGGCATGGGCAAATTCGGAAAAGCCGCATTCATCTTTTCCCAATCGATGAAATTGGTGATCGCTTCTGAAACACGGAAGTCTTCGGGCTGGGCGGTGAGCCAATACAACCCCAATGTGAACGGCTCAGGCAATGGAATAACTGGCAACTGCAAGCTATACAAGATCAGGTTTACGCTCTGAATTTGCCGTACCTGATCCATTTGCTCAATGGGTACGATCATTTGATCAAAGGTAACCTCGACACCGGGTGGAAAACCAAAAAATGCCTCCGCCTGCTGGCGAAATTCTCCGGTGACTGTGTAAGCAGCCAAACCCGGATTCACTTCGAAATATTTTTCGGTTTGATCCGTGGGCGTCACCTCTGCCACTCCATCAGAAGTGAGGATCACAGCCGTTTCCAGTTCACGATACTCGATCACCGTAACTACAGTCCCTCTAAAAGTGATATTTGCAGGCAGGGTTACAGCCCGTATTTTGCAGGTATTAAAAAGCCAGGTAGATGTTTTAGTGCAGTTCGTTGATGTACTGCCCCGCGGACAGGAAGAGATTGTCTCTTGAGTAACCCCTGCTGAACTGCTCTGAAATACGTAAACAGTGCAAGTGTTACTCGGATAATCCTTTCGCATCTTCCCCTGACCAGCCGAGTCAGTGGTCACATACCCGTTGACTACGATCGATCTCCAAGTGTTATTCAAAAGGTCCAATTGCAGCGGTGCGATCGTAGACCCCCACACATTGTTAAACAACCCATAACGCTGCGCCTGCCAACCCGACTCGGTCACTTGAACCCCAGGCGAAGAACCACAACCGCCCAATGCCCAAAACATGACGATCAATACCAGGCAAGAAAATAACCGCTTGCCCCAATGAGTCTTTTTAGGGATTTGATATTTCATGGTCGTACTCCTTTCATGTCAAAACCGGCTCATTCCCCGCCCTAACCTGTCAGCCCAAAACGGGCTTTTACCTTCCTCCAAACCGATCCCAGCCCGGTTTGCGGAAAGTGCAATCCCACCGAAATTCCAAGTACCAGCACAACCCCAACCAGCGCAGCATCAAGAATGCTCCACCATTGCTCAAAACAATTGACGAACCATCCCGCCGAAGCGGCTCCATCAAAACAGACTTTGCCCGTTTCAAGGGGGATATTCTGGTCGAAAAGAGCCTGCAATGCAGGATATAGACTGTACTTATTGACAATCGACTCACTGGGCTCGATAACAGCCGAAGCGATCCACTCGGCATTATCGAAAACATAGCGACCATCCGCACCTGCAGCCGCTTCCGCCAGAACGGGCAATTGAATAAATGCCAGCAAGAGAGCAGTCAACGTCAATCGTTTGAACCAGTAAAACCTGCCAAAATTCCAACCCGCCTGCGGCTGCCCGATCAGACCCAAACATAATGCCAACCCGCTCAAGAACGTCACAACGAGAAGGCGCAGGAATGTAGCTACGCTAAAGCCAATTCCATTCATCCAGATGACAAATCCATTGGCAAGGCAAAAACCGAGCGCGCCCAACAACACAGAAGAATTCCTCACCTTACGAGGTACAGGAGCATCCTGTTGAAAGTCGAGCAAGTGTAAAGGAGCCGCCATGAGCATGCCGTAGAGCAACCCCAATCCTAGAATGAAGCCCCAATAAGAGTTGATCGCAAATTCGAGCCCAATGGGTTGAGCATTGAATATGGCAAGGAAAGCGCGATATACCGCCAAAGCCAAGCCAGCCCCAAGGGCGCCGCCAAAAAGCCAGCGGTTGATCTGCAAGCGGTTGCGCTGGATGTGCTTATGCGCCCGCCATCGCCATACCGCGAGTCGATCCTGAACATGTTCCAGTTCTTGCGGTAGTCTTTTAGCAGCTTCATCATCCGCCTCTGCCAATGCGCCCAACAGCATGGCGCGGCGTCCCGAACGGGAATCGACCCGCCTTAATTCTCGAAGGGCGGTTTGTGTCTTTGAAATCACCGCGTTTGAATCCACTGCCAGCAATGCCAGAACTGCTGTTTGACTCGTAATCGGATCCAAATGGATGGCAGCCGCCCAAGCCAGGGGATGAATTCCTTCTGGAGGTGGATGGCGGGAAACATAATCCAACCCTAATGATTTGCCTGCCAAACCAATGTTGTTCCCCTGTTCAGGTGTAGGCGCTTTCTGAAGCGTTTCCAGCCATGGCGAACCAACCCTGCGAAGTTGACGAACCCAATGCCCGGTCTCCTGATCGGTGGAGATGGCAGAGCGGAGCAATAAAACCGCATCCAGCGTGGAAAGGGACAGGGTATCACCACCCAATTTCAAAGTCTGCAATTGAAGCGGACTGGCTGGCACCTCGTTGTGCGCCCAGCCCACCAGCACTTTTCCCAGAGTAGTATCTCGTTCAGATGTCATCTCTGCTTCAAGCCGCGCCTGTTCATCCGTGACCGGTGGAAAAATGTTGCCGCCCGAATTACGCAGATATAGGAGCGGTGCACCCCAATCGCGATCAAGAAGCTCGCTTCGATCGCGCTTTTCAGATGCGGTGCGATACATTGCCCGGCGCGCCTGTGTGACCGCTTCATCAATGGTCAGACCTGCAACGAGATATTCATAAAGTTTTGCGGCAAATTCTTTGGAAAGGTCGTCATACACTGAGTATTGCATCGCCACGACGGCGGGGATACCACCGCGCAGCAGCGCCAACGCCACACTGCTCCACTGTAAAAAACGATCCCGCTCCCCCGACTCGCAGGCATCCAATACCACCAGGCGGATGTGCCCCTGCGCCAGCAATCCGCTGAGAATTTCAGCGGTCACTTCCTTGGCGCGGTTATGTTCATCTGCCAGCACCAGCACGCCATGTCCTTGCAGACCCTGTTCGCCAAGTTCTTCCCGAAAGATGCCGTGCCCGCTAAAGTGGAAAATATCGGCAGCATCACGCAGGATCTTCTGTATGGCATCCTGAGTAATGCCATGGGTCTCCGCCTCCAGATCGAGATCCGGGTGAAATTCAGCGTTGACGCCGCTAACCTCTCGCAGCTTCTCCTTGATGGCAGTTTGTTCTTTTTGAAGATTAAGGTGGGGATAACGTTCGTACGGCTCGGGGCTTGCCATTGCCACCACCACGCGCCGATTGGGACCGTTACGGAAAGGTGCAGCCGGCACAGCAATAGACTCATGCCGCACAATGGAAACCCGGAAATCGAGCGACCAGTGATCGTCGGGGATGATCTCGCCAGCATGCAATTTGACCAGGGCATATTCCCAGGGCAAAAAAGCAAGTTCGCGCGTCAACCTGAGACGGACACGCAAGCCATCCCCTTCCTGCAAACAAGCCAGACTGCTTTGATACAACTGCCGCGCATAAGGCGGCAGGATGAGTTCACCAAGACGTTGAGCAAACGCCTCGAAATCTTTGCGGCTGATAGTGCGGTTTGCAAGTTCCAGCCGCCAGAATTCAAGTTGGTCCCAATCTGGAATAGAAAGGTCTTCGGGTCGTTCCCCTTCCCCCACGGGTGAGTCTAGAACGCGCAAAGAATAACCGGCGGGGCGCCCCACTGCGTCCATGCCGCCTTCTTTGACACGGTCGGTGTAGATGACAAAATCCCGATAGGCACGGATGGACATCCTGAAACGCTCCTTCCTGCATATAAGCGATCCAATCTGCCAATGATCGGGGAAATACTCACCCTGCTACGAAATCTGCAAGATCGTTCCCGTATTGTTACTATACATCAGGTGGAAAGGCTATGCATTAAGAAATATTGGAACTTCTTTTTTAGCATTTATTGCAAACTACGATGACTTCGTGATGAAAGGGCTTCAAATTGGATTGGGATTTTAGAAAATTCAGGAATACAAGCAGAAATCATGTCTTTTGACGTGAAATAAATGGAAATATGTGCATATTCATTCACGCCAGGTTTTTCTATAATGACCTCGCATTAGATTATTTTGGAGGAAAACTTGCAACTCAACCCTGCTCTCAGATGGCTTATCCCTGCCATCATAATACTGACTTTCATCGCTGCGCTGGCGGGCATACTGCCGGGTGAAGGACAGCCCTACCCATTGACCAATTTTCGCAGCGAAGAAGTTACCATCAACGCGCGTGGACTCTACTATTGGGATACGGTCAGCTCTGCTGCGCAGATGCAAGCCAATGACCTGGTGACGCTCGTCCTCGGTCTGCCGCTGCTTGCCATCTCTTTTTGGCTGACCTTGCGCGGCTCCCTGCGCGGACGCCTATTGCTGGCAGGCACATTGGGTTTCATCCTCTACACCTACATTACGATGTGCTTTGGCGCGGCATACAACCAATTGTTCTTGGTCTACGTGGCGTTGTTCAGTTTAAGTCTCTTCGCTTTCATCCTGTGCATGATGTCGTTCGATCTATCAACACTGCCAGAGCACTTCGCAGATAAATTGCCGCGCGGGTGGATCGCCGGTCTCTTGTTCTTTGCCGCCGCATTTCTCTCATTTGCATGGCTGGGGCGTATCGCCGCGACTTTTGCGCCAGACGCCATCCCCGCACTGGACAACACAACCAGCATGTTCATTCAAGCAATGGATCTAGGAATCATCGTGCCGTTGTGCGTGCTTTCGGGCGTCCTCCTCCTACGCCGCAGTGCATGGGGCTACTTGCTTGCATCGGTGGGGTTGATGAAATTCCTGACAATGGGGACTGCCGTCAGCTTGATGGCGCTCAACATGGCTCGCCTTGGCGTACCGATCAGTGCTGTGGAGCAGGCAGTCTTTCCATCCATTGCTCTGGCAAATTTATTGATGACGGTGGCATTGTTTAGAAATATCAAAGAGTAGATCAAGGGGGAACCAAAAAACAAAGAAGTCTGCATATTGGTTTGAAGATTAAATTTTCAAACTAGATCCAACAGGAAGAACCTTCTCCCCTGCAAAAGGTACGCAGACTCTTGCTCATCCCCTCAATCGATGGAACCTCCGATGAACTTTTCACCTGCCTTTGCGCAACTTCTGCCTGCCACGCATGCACTGCTTCAGACCGCCAACCTGGTAGTTCATCCAAACATTACCCGGATTGTCGTACACGGCTCACGCGGACCGGCTGGCGG
>JBAIYF010000084.1:0-1564 GCA_037916115.1 Anaerolineales bacterium | reverse complement strand
AAATCGCGAGAGTTCGAGCCGGCTGTGGCCATCGGGTGTGACCATCATGGCGATCTCAACGCGCTGCGTACCCAGTCCGGTAACGCGCCCGGCCCATTCTCCTTCGACCGCGTCTCGCCCTTCGAGTTTCAAGCCAAGTTCCGTAAAAAAAGAGATGGCGGTATCGAGGGATTCCACTACGATACCGACGTTATCCATCCGTTTAATGGCCATATTCTTCTCCTACACGCTGAATGATCCATGCCTGACCCTGCCGTTTGAGAAGCCTGACTGCATCTTCTAGCAATAGCCAGACAAGTCGATGATCTTTCTCAATTCCGTCCCGAACTTTCGAGCGAAGTTGTACTCTGTAAAATCTGCTGCGTATTTGATAATGTTTTCCTTCGCCTTTGGAGTCAATATATTCAACAGCCTCACCTATTTTTGAGCGTATGGCGACTTGATAACCCGTTTCTTCCATTACTTCACGATTCAAAGCGTCAACATCTGACTCGCCAATATCAATCCCACCACCTGGCAGAAAATAGCCGTTACTCGTCTCGATAACAGCAATCTGTCTATCATTGTTTTCAATGACAGCATACACACCGGGTCGATCAATATAATCGATACCAGCTTGCTTCGTGCCAAATTCAGGAACAGACACGCTTTCTCCAGGTGCCATTGCTTTAATGGAATGCCCGCCAGCGGTTTTTGTTCATTCTGCCTGTTGAGACTACTCGGCTAATTCCAAAAGCAGTTCTTCAATTTCTTGACCACGCGCATTGGCAAAGCCTTTCGATTCGCCGATCATTTTAAAACCGCATTTTTCTAAAACACGGCGCGAGCCGGGATTATCTTTGGCGACGCGCGCATAGATCGGGCGAGTCGTATTGTGCTTGGATAAAAATTCCGAAAGCGCCCAGGTGGCAATGCCTTTGCCCCAATATTCCTTTCCAAGCCAATAGGTGACTTCTGGCCTGCCTTCCTCTTCATAACTCGAAACACTTCCGGCAACCTGCCCATCGCAGAGGATGGTCTGGAGGATCACTGTTTTGTCTGCCAAAATTCTTTGCCAGTGTGCCATAAAAGCTTCTCGGTTGGTCGGGTCTTTCGCGGTGAAAGCCGCCATGTAGTTCGCTTCTGGATCCAGTTGATGCTCAAAAAAGACGGGCAGGTCATCGTTTTCCATATTGCGTAAAAGCAGCTGGTTGGTCATACCGTATTTCTCCAATAATCATTCGACCCGCGCACGTCTGGCGCGCAAGAACGGGCCCATTTCCAACCCATCAGTGCGTGAACCGTTTCCAATTGCCTTCCGAAACGACTTCGACGGCGCCATCCACCACTTTGATGGCGGTCTGATCGTCGATTGCGTAGGTCGGCACGGGCACCTCGGCCGCCATTTTTTCCACCCTGTCCATGGTGCTTTCCGGATGGTCCGGGTGATCTACGTGTGGAAGCAGCGCAAAGTCCACCAGTCCCAAACCTTTAGCGATGACGAAGGGTGAATTCGGGTCGTCGTATGTCTCTCCGAAAATGGGCGCGGTCAACATGCTGCCGGCGCTCACCCCCACATAGACAG
>JBAIYF010000083.1:0-2046 GCA_037916115.1 Anaerolineales bacterium | reverse complement strand
CGAAGGTATAACGTTTCGCATCATTCATAATGTTTGGGCTGGCGGCACAGGCCGTCAGCCCTTTTTGTCGCCTATGGTAAAATTCGCTTCGCTCGCCCCCATAGCTCAGTGGACAGAGCGACGGCCTCCGGAGCCGTAGAGTGCAGTTCGAGTCTGCATGGGGGTGCCAGACATCCGCTTTCACGGCGGATGTTTTTTTATTGAACCCTTTCTCCTCTATAAACGCAACCAATTTTCTGGATACAATTACTGCGTGTTCTCTAAAAACTCTCTCTTAATCATCATTCCTTTGATATTTCTCACTAGTTGCAGCGTTACCCCGGTCACACCGACGGTCAGCCTGCCGGTATTTATTACCTCCACCCTGCCAGCTACCGCCACGCCCGCCGCTACATCCACACCGCTGCCGCCGACAGCAATTCCCACCATTGCCCCCATCCCAGGGCGGACGACCACTGAGGTGAACCTGCGGCAGGATACCTCCACTGCCAGCCCATCGCTTGGGACAATTCCCGCTTTTACGAATGTGCAGATCACAGGTAAAGATGTGAGCGGGCTTTGGGTACAGGTGCTATTCAATGGACAAATGGGCTGGATGCGCGCGGAGTACGTGCAGGCAGACGATGCCTCGGCGCAAATTCCAGTATTGGGTGCAGAATCAGGCAGCGGGTCCAGTAACCGAGGCGTAGTGTTGAGAGGGGTCAATGTGCGTAGTGGACCGGGCACAAATTTCGATTCGCTGGGTTTGCTTAATCAAAATGACGTTGTGCCGGTTTTGGGCAAAGATCCATCCGGGGCTTGGTATCAGGTTCAATATGCCGGTGCGGAGGGATGGATCGCAGCGGAATTTTTACAAGTGGAGAACGCTGAAGCCGTGCCGGTGGTGAACGCCGCCCCGCAAGCAACGGAAGCCATTGAAAACACAGCACAGCCGCAGCTCGCCTTGCAAACCGCCCAACCAGATAATGACTCTCTGAATGCGCCTCTGGCTGTTTTTAAACTGGGGGATAATATTCAGACGACCCTGTTTCGCGGACAGGTTTCCAGCCCTGAAGGAGACACGGAAGATTGGGTTGGATTTTCAAGCAATAGCAAGCAGGTTGCAATCTCAATTTTGTGCAATTCGGGCGTTGTTCAAGTAGAATTAACTCAACCGGATGGAAGTTCGGATATATTCATGAATGGATGCGGTCAGTCCAACTCCATTCAAGTTCAGCAGGGGCAGGTATATTTGCTTAGAATGTTACCATCGCCGTTAAGCGAGCCTGCTTACGTCGATTATGAAATACGAATTGAAATCATAGTTCCATAATGTTTTGAAACGGAGAAGCAAGATGAGAAAATCAGCGTACTACTTATTTTTTGTTATTACCACGATCATCGTACTGGCAGCCTGTCAAGCGGAACAATCAGCGTCATCGTTGCCGCTGACGGCCACACTGAAGGAAGTAACCGGCGCAGCGGAACTCAAGCAGGCGGATCAGTCGGAGTTTTCGCCCGCCGCTGCCGACCAGACGCTGAATGTGAATGGGCAGGTACGCACCGGCGAGGATGGACGCGTTCGCCTCGACCTCTCGTCAGGGACGATCATTCGTGTGGCACCTTCCTCGATCTTCACGCTCACTTCCAACGAAGAAATGGAAGGCGGGTTGTTGACCAAGATCACCCTTGAAGCCGGTAAAGTGTTTGTGATCCTCAACGGCGGGCAGGCAGACGTGGAAACCCCCTCTGGCGTAGCCTCGGTGAAAGGCTCCTACCTGAGTGTGCAGGTGGTGGATGGCAATATTGTCATTACCTGTCTTGAAGGGACTTGTTCTCTGGATGGTGCCAATGGTGAAGAGATCCTGATCCCTGAGGGTTTCATGCTCACCATTATTCAAGATTCCAATGGCAATTGGGGCGCCCCCGTGCTTGGAAATATGACCCCGGAAGAATTTGAGGACTGGCTGAACAACAACCCCGAAGCGCGTGATCTTGTTAACGCCGGTATCGCAACCCTGACCGCGCTTGCCCCAACCGAAGCGCCTACAGAAGAACCTACTGAAG
>JBAIYF010000082.1:0-4872 GCA_037916115.1 Anaerolineales bacterium | reverse complement strand
CGGCGCCGTCCACGTGTTCCTCTTTCGACATGCGGAAAATTTCCGAGTGTTGCGTGCGCTCAAAGTCCACGCCATCTTCGAGCAGGTCTTCGCGCAGTTTTTCGCCGGGGCGAATGCCGGTGACTTGAATATCAATGTCGCGATAAGGCTCAAGACCGGAGAGGCGAATGAGGTCTTCGGCGAGATCAAGGATGCGAACCTGCTCGCCCATGTTGAGCATGAAAACCTCGCCGCCCGCGCCCATGCATGCGGCTTGCAAAACGAGATGCACAGCTTCGGGGATGATCATGAAATAACGATACATTTCGGGATGTGTGATGGTGATGGGACCGCCGCGCGCGATCTGATTTTTGAAGGTACGCACCACGCTACCACGGCTACCCAACACATTGCCAAAACGCACAACGGAATATGGCAAGTTGTTGCTCTGCGCCGCATCGAGGACGGTAAGTTCGGCGAGACGTTTTGTCGCGCCCATCACGCTGGCGGGGCGCACGGCTTTATCGGTGGAGATAAGCACGAGTCTTTCTACGCCATGCCTGACCGCTGTTTCGACGATATTCTTCGTGCCGAGCACGTTGTTCGTAACCGCCTCTTCGACATTGGCTTCCATGAGCGGAACATGTTTGTGCGCTGCTGCATGAAAGACGACTTGTGGTTTGTGTTGGTTGAAAACTTTTTCAATGCGGTTCAGGTCGCGGACATCCGCAATGACCGCTTGAATGTTGAGCGTGGAAAAATCGTTCTTGAGTTCCTGCAGAGCTTCAAAGATGCTGTTCTCACCGTGACCAAGCAAGACAAGTTCGGTGGGATTCCAACGTGCGAGTTGACGGCAGAGTTCACTGCCGATCGAGCCGCCCGCGCCGGTGACGAGGATGCGCTTGCCGCCGAGGGTTGCGCCGATGAGACGGTCGTCAATTTTTGCGGGGTCACGACGCAGAAGGTCGGTGATGTCCACTTCACGCAGGCGATTGACGCTGACCTTGCCACCAAGGAGTTCATAAAAGCCGGGGATGATGCGTGAGGTGATTCCGCGCTTGCGACATTCGTCGTTGACGAGGCGAATGATATGCCCCGGCGCGGAAGGAATGGCGATAATGACCTCGTCCACTTGCTTGGTGTCGAGCGTCTTTGCGAGTTGGTCAATCTTGCCGATGACGGTCACGCCGTAGATGTTGTGATTTTGTTTGGCGGGGTCATCGTCGAGAAAGCCCACAGGGATGAGGTTGAGTTGGGAGGTCTTCTGCAACTCACGCACCACTAGCGCGCCAGCATCGCCTGCACCGAGGATAAGCGCGTGGCGAGTCTTGGCGTTGGCTTGCGCCGATGATTGCTCAGCAAGGATGCGCAGAACGAAACGTGAGCCACCGATGAGGATAAGCGAGATGAGCCAGTCGATGCCGAGAGCGGAGCGCGGCATGCCCGGCTTGATCAGGTCAAAGCCGATGAGCAGGAGCATCACGCCCGATGTCAACACCGAGGCGGCTGTGACAGCAAAGGTAATGAGACGAAGTTCGTTCGTGCTGGCATACACCCACAGACGGCGATATAGTCCA
Organism: Anaerolineales bacterium; assembly: GCA_037916115.1. Classification (GTDB taxonomy): domain Bacteria; phylum Chloroflexota; class Anaerolineae; order Anaerolineales; family Villigracilaceae; genus Villigracilis. Next base: position 3,316 of record JBAIYF010000082.1, on the reverse strand, counting down.
AAGAAATAATAAGTCGGGATTTTGACGAGCAATGCCACGGCACACATCACCAGTGCGGCGGGAAAGTAATACGGCAATTCGCTCACATCCAGTCGTAACGCAAAACTACCCAGCACCGAAACGACAGTGAGGGCAAGGTCGCCGATTAAGACGAAGCGATTGCGGACGTGGGGACGGGAGGACATTTGGAAGGATGAAAGATGAAGGTGTAAAACGTGATGCGTGATACGTAAATTACGAATTATGTTTTACGAATTACGCATTGACTCCACCGCTTCCTTCAACCCTTCCGCCAGGGTGACTTGCGGTTTGTAGCCAAGCATGTCCATGATCTTTTTGGGTGTGCCAATGGAACGATAGATGTCACCGGCGCGCGGTTCGGCGTGGACGTGTTTGGGGGCGTTCGGGAAGATTTGGTAGAGGATGTCTAGCAAGTCGAGCAGGCGGGTTTCGACACCGGTACAGACATTGAATATATGCCCCGGCGCATCAGGATGTTCAGCAGCGAGCAGATTGGCTTGCACCACATCGCGCACGTTGACCAGGTCACGGCTCTGACCGCCATCACCGAAAATGGTGATGGGCTTGTTATCCAACATGCGACGGATGAAAATCGGTACAGCGGCAGCGTACATCGAATCCGGTCGCTGGCGTGGACCATAGACATTGAAATAGCGCAGGGCGACTACTTCGAAATTAAACGAGGTCGTGTAAAGCTGACCGTAAAGTTCATCCACGCGCTTGGAGGTGGCATAAGGCGATAACTGGCGCAACGGGGTATCTTCTGAAAGTGGATAGGCTTCCGAGTCACCATACACTGCGGCGCTGGTAGCGAAGACGGCACGCTTCACACCTGCTTTGCGGGCGGCTTCGAACAAAATGGATGTTCCCGTCACATTGACATCGAAACATTCCTGCGGCTTTTCCATCGACTCAGGAACAGAGACGAACGCTGCTTCGTGGAAGATGATCTCCATGCCTTTCACCGCTTTCGCAGCCGCATCCGCGTCACGCAGGTCGCCTTCCATGATCTCCACATCCAAACCTTTGAGGTTCTCGCGCTTGCCGGAAGAGAAATTATCGAACACACGCACAGAGTGCCCAAGTTCGAGCAAGGAACGTGAAATGTGCGAGCCGATAAAGCCCGCGCCGCCGGTTACTAAATATTTTGTCATCTGCCAGTCCTTCTCAAAACCGTTCCAATCGTACGCAGGACAATCGTAAAATCCATGCCAAAGGTGCGGTGTTTGATGTAATAAAGATCATATTCAAGTTTTACAATGGTTTCCTTTACGGATGCCACATAGCCATAGTTAATCTGTGCCCACCCCGTCAGACCGGGCTTCACCAGTAATCGCGCGCGATAAAAGGGAATCTGTTTTTGGAATTCCGCCACCAACTCGGGGCGCTCGGCACGCGGACCAACCAGACTCATCTCGCCACGTAAAACGTTCCAGAACTGGGGCAGTTCATCCAGGCGGGTCTTGCGCAGGAAGTTTCCGACCCTGGTCACACGCGGGTCATTCTCTTCAGCAAGTTTGGCGGCACCGTCTGCTTCGGCATTCTGCTTCATGGTGCGGAATTTGTAGATCGTAAAGACACTGCCACCCTTCCCCAACCGTCCCTGCGAATAAAGAATGGGAAAGCCGGTTTCAAACCATATCGCAAATGCAACGAACGGGTAGAAGAAAAGAAAGATCAACGTGCCAACAGCACCGCCCAAAATATCCATGAGGCGTTTCAAGAGTTCATACAAGCCGCTGACCCGCACCTGATCCACAAACGAGCGGATCACCCAGTCTGACTCAAGATGCTCGATGGGGACACGCTGGGTAAGTTCCTCGTACATGATCGGCATACGCACCACTTCCACGCCTCTCTCCTGGACGTCAAGCAGGGTTTGGAAGGTCTCGCCTTTGATCTCGCCGGTGATCGCCACAACAACATCGGAGATACGATAGTCTTCAACAGTATCCAGTAAACGTTCACTGGTTCCCAAAACAGCAAAGCCATGATACGACTGCGTTCTCTTGGCAGGGTCATCATCAATAAAACCGAGCACAAGGAATGGCGGAGGGCTGAGCTTTCGATAGGCTTCCACCAAAGATCGACCGGCTTTACCGGCGCCGATCACCAACACACGCCGCATCAACCCAGATGAAGTATAGAGACGGATATAGACGGCACGCCAACCCAAAGTCAGCGCCGAGGCGATAACGAGGAAGGCGCCAATTGCAATACGCGGCAATGAGTTCGGGTCGGTATTGATGGTGAACAGCAGGGAGTACGCCAACAGCCCTACAAGCGGAGCGACGGCAATGCCCCGCAAAGTCTTGCGCCAATTTGAGGCAATATGGATCTCATACGAATCGATCATCAACAGCAGCCAGACAAGCGGCAGAATGTAGAACCAGAACGGCACTTCGATCTGGATGATTCGTTCCGCCACCGCCGGGCGGACGCCGGTTTGAACCAGGCGATAAAGGGAGTATTGATACCAAAAAATGATCGCCCCCGCCGTGGCGGCAACCGATGCGATAAAGTCTCCGATCAGGAGAACGGTACGTTGTTCACTGGGTCGTAATCGCAAAGAGGGACGGTAAATATCAGCCATTCTTGAACATGCTCGAAATGCCGCTCCACAAAAAACCCGCCCCCCAGGTAATGTGCATGGTCGCTATGGAAATCGGCAGCCCCCAAAGTAAAAACCCTTTCCTTGTTTTTATTGCCAATTGCAGGGAGGCAGCCCCCAGCACAAAAAAATAAGATAATAATTGCAGTGCCAATAAATATTGCGCGAACACCAAACCCAAGGATAACACAATCAACCCAGCCAAAATAATTACAAAAACCGGCGGGAGCGCCTGCCGCCAACGTAGAGTATGAGGGTAACGTTTTAGCATTTTGAACTTCCAAAACCCGTAGCGCCAGTATTGTGCCGCCAACCCGCCCAACGTGCCGCGCGAAAAATAAACGGAGCGAATCGAGGGGTCGAGGTACACCACACCACCCGATTCACGGATGCGCGTGTTGAACTCGTAATCCTCGTTTGCCAAAAGCGTTTCGTCAAATGCGCCGATGCGTTCGATCAGGCTGCGGCGAAAGGAACCGAATGGGACGGTATCCACAGCCCCGGGCTTGGCATTGAGGCGATACATCGCATCTCCCACGCCCAACGGGTGCGCCGCAGCAAACGAAATCGACTCGGCGATCCATGTATCACGGCTTGGGCGGATCTCCCACACACCGCCAATATTATCGCCTTTGCCTTCAAGATGCGCGGATACGCAACGCTCAACATATTCGGGAATGGGCA
>JBAIYF010000081.1:0-3874 GCA_037916115.1 Anaerolineales bacterium | reverse complement strand
ATGCTGCCCGCCATCATCATCCGCGGTATTTATGCGTTTAACCAGTTCTATCTCTTTCAGGCGTTCTTCTTCACACGCAGCACCCTCGCCACGCTTTCTTACAATCTCTTCAACCCCAATAGCGGATTTGGCGGCGTGCCCGGCGGGCAGTTCGCCACCTCCGCCATCATCAACATCATCACCGTCATCATTCTGATCGTGTTGGTGGCGCAGTTCAACCGCCAAACACAAACCCGCGAGGAGTTCCGCAATGCGTAAAATTTCCCTCCCCCGCCAGATCGCAACCCAGCTTATCTTTATACTGGTCGCACTCTTCATCCTCATCCCGGTCTGGAGCACCGTCCGCCTCGCCTTCGACGGCTCCCTGCGCGGACGTCCCACCGAGTTCACCTGGCTGCCCAAAGAATTCTCCACCGAAGCCTTCCTCACCGTGCTAGACCGCCCCTATCAATCGGTCGAGTTCAGCGTATTGCTGCGCAACAGCATGATCGTCTCCATTGGCGCAGCGCTGCTCGCTATTCTGCTGGGCATCTCACTCGCGTATGGCTTCGCACGCTTCCGCTTCCCCGCCAAACAGACCGGCTTGTTCATCCTGCTGCTGGCGGCATTGCTTCCGCCCATCGCTTTCGCCACGCCGCTCTACATCATCCTCAGCTTATTGAAAATCCGCACCACCTTGCTGGGGTTGGTGGTGGTCTATGCCGCCTTTGCCATGCCCTTCGCCGTGTGGAATATGCGCGCCGCATTCGCCGCCATTCCCAAAGAAGTGGAAGAAGCCGCCTACCTCGACGGCGCCAGCAACTTCCAAACCTTTTTGCACATCAGCCTGCCCATCTCGCTGCCGTCCATCTCCGTTACCGCCATGATCGCCTTCCTGATGGGCTACACTGAATTCGCCATCGGCTGGCTCTTCGTCGACAAAGCCGACAACGTCACACTCTCGATGGCAACCTACGCCCTCGTCAATGGGCAGTTCTCCGGCGCACAACCGTGGAGCTACCTCGGCTCGCTCGCCATCATCATGTCCATCCCGGTCATGGTCATCTTCATCCTCTTTCAAGAAACCCTTATGGAACGCCTGCTCTTCCAGGAAACGTCATGACCCAAACGCTCGGCGATTACCTCATTCACAAAATTCCCAAACTCCCCATCGACCTGACAGAATTGGATGCGCAGATTCTGCTCGCCCACATGCTGGACCGTCCGCGCACCTGGCTGCTCGCCCACCTCGACGCGCCTCTTTCCCCGCCGATGCTTGATTCAGTCAACCAAGCCTTTGCCCGGCTCGAAGCGGGTGAGCCGCTGCCCTACATCCTCGGTCACTGGGAATTCTATGGGCTCGATTTCGACATCACACCCGATGTGCTCATCCCGAGACCAGAGACAGAACTACTAGTGGATAAAGCCATTAAGTGGCTGGCAGGCTCCCCTGAGAGAAGAACCGTGGCCGATGTCGGTACAGGCTCGGGCATCATCGCCACATCCATCGCCATGCACGTCCCCGAAGCCCGCATCCTCGCCACCGATATTTCACGTGCGGCGCTCAAGGTTGCCAAACACAACGCCGAAAAATTCCATGTGCATCACCGCATCGACTTTCTGCAATGCAATCTGCTGCCGCAGCACATCGACCCGCTGCCCACCGACAGTCACTTCGACCTGATCTGCGCCAACCTGCCTTACATCCCCACCGCCACCATGCGCGGACTGCCCATCTACGGGCGCGAACCCACCCTCGCCCTTGATGGCGGCGCCGACGGGCTCGACCTGTACCGCCGCCTGCTTGAGATCGCGCCGCAATGGCTCGCCCCCAACGGCTTGATGCTGTTCGAGATCGAAGCCACACAAGGTATGAACGCGCTCAGCCTCGCATACGACTCGTTCTCTGAAGCATCCATCAACCTGCAACAGGATCTTGCCGGGCATAACCGTTTGTTGGAGATCCAAATTCGATAAGGTTGTCGGAAAATAATTTCAGAATAATTTAAGCTTTCCCCATCGCTGTTCTCTAATCCAACCCTTAATCAAAGTTCAGGAATCATTAAACTGCCTCCATATAATAACAGATGCATTCTCCTGATGACAAACCCCCAAACGCTTGGGCAAGCGGCTGGGGGTTTGGTCCTTTAATAGGCAATTTACTTGGGGTGAGTTTGTAGAATATTTTGTACACAGAAGACACTGACACCACAGACCCTTACAAAATCACGGGAAAACATCCGTGTTTTCCCGTGTAATCCGTTCGATCCGTGTACAGAACAGTTTTTCCGTTATTAACTTTAATTACGACAGTGGCCAGGCGGGCAGGACATCCATATCTATTTCGGAAACATGCCCCAAGGCGTAGCGGAAGTAGCCCGCCGCGCCGATCATGGCGGCATTGTCGGTGCAAAGCGAGAGCGGCGGAATATGCACGGGGAACTCCGTCTGCGCTTTGAACGCTTGCCGCAAGGCGCGGTTGGCAGAGACGCCGCCCGCCACCAGAATTTCTTTTGCACCAAATTCGCGTGCCGCATTCATCGTCTTTTTGAACAAGACATCCACAATCGCTTTCTGAAAAGAGGCGGCTAGGTCATGTACCGGGATGCCACCACTGCGTTTTTTCAGGTCGTTCACTTCGTACAACACCGAGGTCTTAACTCCACTGAAGGAAAAATTCCAGGTTCCATCGAGCCAGGCACGGGGGAAGTTGAAGCGGTTTGGGTCGCCTTCCTCTGCTGCCATTTGAATGGACGGTCCGCCCGGGTAGCCGAGTTCCAAAAGTCTAGCCACTTTATCGAAGGCTTCACCCGCCGCGTCGTCGAGCGTGGCGCCGAGGCGTTGATAGGTCAGGTGGTCGGTCATGAGATTGAGTTCGGTATGCCCGCCGGAAACGAGCAGTGCCATGAGCGGGAACTGCGGCGCGGGCGGGGTCTTCTCCCCCGCTTCGTAGACCCATGACGAGTAGATATGCCCCTCAAGATGATTGACGCCGACCAGCGGTTTATCAAGCGCAAGCGCCATGCCCTTTGCCATGTTCATACCTACGATGAGCGAACCGGCGAGACCGGGTCCCTGCGTGACGGCGATGGCGTCGATATCGTTGAGCGTGAGATGCGCCTGCGCCAGCGCCTGCTGCACCACAGGTGTGATGCTCAACACATGCTGGCGTGACGCTACTTCAGGGAACACGCCGCCATAACGGGCGTGAATGTCCATTTGCGAGGCGACAACAGATGAAAGCAGGGCGCGTCCATTTTCGAGGATGGCGCAAGCAGTTTCATCGCAAGAGGTTTCAATGGCAAGGATTCGGGCGGGTTTCAGTTCGGTCATTTTATAAATGTCTCAAATACGCTTCGGGGTTGGCAAGAAAATCTCGCGTGAGATTGACATGCTCCAATTCATTATATTTCACTTCGCGGATGACACCCTCATGGAATTGCAGGATCTGCGCCCCCGGAAAGGCGAGGATGATCGGTGAATGTGTGGCGATGACGAACTGCGCCTCCTGCTCGACCATTTGTCTGAGTGCCGAAAGGAAGCTGAGCTGCCGGGACGGCGAAAGCGCCGCCTCGGGTTCATCGAGCAAATACAAGCCGCCGGGCACAAAACGCGACTGAAAGAGCGTGAGAAAGGCTTCGCCATGCGAATAACTGTCGAGGTCTTTTTCACCGTAGCGGTTCTTCATTGCCGCCAGTTGACCGGCGTACGCCGAACGCGCGAGGTCTGCGGCATATTTGGAACGTCCCTTGTAATCCCGTTCAACGTTCTTGTATTCTTCTTCCAACTCTTCGCGCGTCTGGCGCATGGAATGGGCATAGCCGAAAAAATCTCCGGCGCGCATGAAAAAGCCCTTGCGGGTGCGCTTTGTCCATGCCAGTTTGAAATACTTTGC
>JBAIYF010000080.1:0-2055 GCA_037916115.1 Anaerolineales bacterium | reverse complement strand
ATAGTGAACGATTTTTCGATCACTGTTGGCACCAAGAACGGCTCCGGCAGTTCCACCGCCAACAACACCATCCTGAGAGCCATCTTCAAGATGGGTATTCCCGTTTCGGGCAAGAACCTGTTCCCTTCCAACATTCAGGGTCTGCCCACCTGGTACACCATCCGTGTGAATAAGGATGGATTTATCGCCCGCACCGAAACCAGCGATATTGTCATTGCAATGAACCCCGATTCGTTCGCGAAGGACCTCGCGTCTGTTACGCCGGGCGGAGCTTTTTACTACGCTGATGACATTCGCCAGCCCATCACCCGCGTGGACATTGCCGTCTACCCGATGCCCATTAAATCCATCGTCAAGAACGACCCGAACGTACCAACGGATTTCCGCGAACTGGTGGGTAATATGATCTATGTGGGCATCCTTGCCCAAATGATCGGAATGGACCTGGAAACCATCCGCGCTGCGTTGAACTTCCACTTCAAGGGCAAACAGAAGCCTATTGATATGAACTTCAACGCCCTGAAAGCCGGTGCAGACTGGGCAGCCGCCAACCTTGAAAAGAAAGACCCTTTCTATCTCGAACACATGGACAAGACCGAAGGCTTGATCATGGCAGACGGCAATACTGCTGCCGCGATCGGCTCTGTCTTTGGCGGTGTTCAATTCGCAGCCTGGTATCCCATTACCCCGGCGTCTTCCCTTGCAGAAGCCCTGAATGATTATTTGCCCCTTCTTCGAAAGCGGGAAGATGGCAAACACACCTATGCCGTGGTTCAAGCAGAAGATGAACTTGCTGCGTTGGGCATGGCAGTCGGTGCGGGTTGGTCAGGTCTGCGTTCGGTAACGTCTACTTCTGGCCCTGGTCTTTCGTTGATGACCGAATTCGCTGGTCTGGCGTATTACGCTGAAGTCCCGGTTGTAGTGTGGGATGTGCAACGTATTGGTCCCTCAACCGGTTTGCCCACACGCACCTCACAAGGTGACCTGACATTTACCTACAATATCGGTCATGGTGACTCACATTCTGTGATCCTCCTGCCCGGCGACGTGTATGAGTGCTTTGAATTCGGCTGGAAGTCTTTCGACCTGGCAGAACGCCTCCAAACCCCGATCTTCGTGTTGAGCGACCTCGACATGGGCATGAATCAGTGGATGAGCAAACCCTTCCAATATCCTGAAACTCCGATGGATCGCGGTAAAGTGTTGTGGGAAAAAGACCTTGAAGATATTAAGGGCAATTGGGGTCGCTACCTCGACAAAGACGGTGATGCCCTGCCCTACCGCACCATTCCGGGCAACAAAAATCCGTTCAGCGCGTACTTCACTCGCGGCACCGGTCACGACGAATATGCCAAGTACACGGAAGATTCCGATATGTACATGAAGAACATGGAACGCCTTGCCCGCAAGCAGCAGACCGCCAAGCAATATGTGCCTGCTCCGGTGCTGCACAAGAAAAATGGAGCAACGATCGGCATTCTCGCCTATGGCTCCACTGAGAACGCCATCTTTGAAGCTCAGCACCAATTGGAAAAGGAACACGGCATCAAATCTGAATTTATGCGCATTCGCTCCATCCCCTTCACAAAGGAAGTGGACGCCTTCATTCAGAAATATGACCAGATCTTCGTGGTGGAAATGAACCGCGATGCTCAAATGCAGCAGATCCTTTACACCGAATATCCGCAGTATGCAATGAAATTCAAGTCGGTTGCATATCACGACGGTTTGCCCGCAGCGGCAAAGTGGGTGCGCGAAGGAATTCTGGCGAAGTACGAGAAAATCAATAACCAGAAACCAGCAGCCAGTAAAAAAGCAACAGCGAAGAAAACTGCTGTAAAGTCAAAGGCAGCCCCGGCGAAGAAAGCGGCGGCAAAGAAATCCCTTGCGACATCGTCCCCGAAGGGGAAGAAGCCTGCCAAGTCTAAATCCGCTGTCAAGTCGAAGCGGAAGTAGTGACCGGTAACGAAAAGGAGTAAACGACAATGAGCGAAACACTTCCCATGGCTGGCGCTCCCGCAAATGTGAACAGCGTTGGCCTTACCAAAAATGATT
>JBAIYF010000079.1:0-9241 GCA_037916115.1 Anaerolineales bacterium | reverse complement strand
TTATCGATGATCGAGCGCGGCAAGACGTCGCCATCCGTCAGTACGCTTTATAAATTGGCAAGTGCTTTGGGGGTATCCATCACCGCATTCTTTGGCGTTGAAAACGAGAAGAAGCAGGTGGTCTTCTTGAAAAACGATGAGCGTACACGCCTGCCGTTTACTCGTGGCATGCTGGAGGCTCTGGGCGGTGAGAACTTTGTGGGGCGGGTGGAGCCGTTTATGCTGACCATGGAAAGCGGCGCTTCGTGCGGTCCGCATGAAATCGTACATTCAGGACATGAATTTGTCTTCTGCCTGCGCGGACATTTGGAATACACCGTGGAGAAGGAAACCTACCGCCTCGAACCGGGGGATAGCCTGCTCTTCGCTTCAAAGCTTCGCCATCGCTGGAAGAACTCCAGCAACACGGTCACGAATGCCCTGTTCATCATCTCCGGTTTTGAAGAGGGTGAAGAACCGCAATCCATGCATGTTGCCAAAAAGTAGAGAATCAAAAACGCCGTCCAATTTGGACGGCGTTTTTTCTGGATATTCAGTTTAGGTGTACATGCCCCAGTCAAGCGCGGAGGGGTCTTCCATCATGGAGAAGTCCCACATTTCCATGCCCATTTCCACAGTGACGGGCATGTTCAAGCCCTCGGTGGCTTTGGCTTTGGTCATTTCGATCATGGCAGGACCGTACGGGCAGAAGGGCGTGGTCAGAATCATCTTGAGACGTGCCATGCCGTTTTCCACTTCGATGTCACGGACAAGACCGAGCTGAATAATGTTCATGCCAATTTCCGGGTCAACCACTTCCGAAAGGCTGGCGCGGGCGGGCTGTACCAGTTCCGGGTTGGTGGAGTGAATGGTCCATTGAATTTCGTTGATTTGAGATTCGCTCATAAAAATCCTCTTTATTTTGATTTGGCGGCAGGCTCGACCACATATGTACAGTGGGCGCCACCGCTAAGGATACATTGCACTTTATTGGCTGGCAGGGCAAGCATTTTGGAGATCAGCGTCTGGTCTACCGTGCAGACCTCGGGGTGTGCAACGCCGATCTGGTAATACGGGCAGGAGATCTCATGGATCTGGTACTGACTGCCTTTCTTTTCCCATTCGACGGTAAAGCCTTCCTGAGCCAACATATCTTTGACGAAGTCAAGGCGTTCTTCCATACTCAGGCCTTTGATGTCATTCGCATATTCGCTGGCGAGGTCTTCGGCGATCTGTCCAAAGAGTTTACTCACCATCGGTCCGGGAATGCTCTCCTTCATCTGGGCGATGAGGCGGGTGGTTAAGCGCAGGTAACGGGTGGGGAAGCGTTCCATGCCTTCGTCAGTCAGCACATAAACGAGGCGTGGACGTCCGACCCCGTGGCGTTCTTCCTGAGATTCAACCAATCCCTCCATTTGGAGGTTTGTGAGGTGGTGGCGAACTGAAATTGGGTTAATACCTACTGCCTCTGCCAGATCGTTAATGGTGGATTTGGGTTTTTTTAGCAGGGTTTGTAAAATTTTATCTCGCGTAGACTTCATGGCGGGGAGTATACCCGCCTGCCTGTCTCCTGTCAATATATATGATAATTATCATAAAAATTACATCCCTGCGGTTTTACCGTACCTTGAATGTAGATACTGGCGACCAATCGCTCCAGTTTCCAGCGTTATCCATGGTGCGCACCCTCCAGTAATGTGTGCGTGAGATCAGCGTTTTAAGTACCCATACCTTTGTCTTGCTGGTGGTTGTTGTATAGGCAATAGTGGAGAAATCCTGAGTTCGGGAAACTTCGACCTGGTATTTCACAGCTCCATCCACTACCTGCCAGGTGAGCCAGGGGCGTTTGGCAGTGTTCATGCCGTTTGCAGGGCTGAGCAAGGTTGGCGGGGTGAGGTCGGTAGTGTTTACTGTAAATGAGTAGATTTCACTCCACTTACCGGGGTTGAGCGCAGCATCATAGGCGCGGACACGGACAAAGTAAGCACCATCTTCCAGTGGACTTTGCGGTACAGAGGATGTGCCTTCCAATACCTGGGTGAAGACAATGTTGGAAAAAGCGGCATCGCGGGCAATGAAGATTTCATACGCCCGGGCATTGTTCACCTGCGACCATGAAATGGGCGGCAAAGGGTTTCTCGATACTGTATCCTTGTTCAGGATCGACGGCGCTGAAAAATCTACAGGGATCTTGGCGAGAGTGAAAATTTCACCTGCTGTGAAGTTATTGTTCGCAAGCAGATTCCCTGCAAGGTCGGTGATGTTGCCGTTATCGAGCAGGTCAAGCCGGACCGTGCCGGAACCCGCACCCGTGTTGACCGTGACCCAAAAGAATGGGTTTTTGTTTTGCAAAGTTGAGACCGACGATAGGATTACGTTGTTTTGACTTATGACAAAGTCACTATTCTCCAATCCATTTATCGGCTCAGAGAAGGTGACGATGAAATCGGCTGTTGAATTAATGGACGGGTCACTGCTTGCGCGGACGATTGAAGTCACCTGTGGCGGTGTGCGGTCGATGGTGAATCTTTCGCCAGTGGTGAAATTAGCATTCTCCATGCCGCTGCCGCCCAGCGGAATGCCTTGTTCATTGAAGATGCTGTCGTTATCACGTAACTCCAACTTCACTTCGCCTTCATTTGGCGTTGATACCATGACGATGTAGAACGGATTCGAGTTGATAATGTTCGTAATGCTTGCACCGTTCGTCAATATGAAATCGCCCGCATCCAAACCGTTGATGGGTTCCGAGAACGTGACAATGAAATTCACATCAGCCGCATTCGTCGGATTGGCACTGGCACGGATGATGGATGTGGCGATGGGTGTCTCGATGGCGATGTTGAACACGCCGCCGATGAAACTTCCGTTCAGCGGGTTGCCGACTGCATCAACAATGCTGTCGTTATCGTTCACGTCCAGCCGCACACTGTCTCTGCCCGGCTGTAAATTGACCGTGACGGTATAGAGATTGCCTGCGCCATTGACGCTGGCAATGTTTGCGCCATTGATGGTAAAGAGACTGAAGTCGCTTCCATCCACGCCGGTGACTGCTTCTGAAAAACTGACGGTGTACTCTACGCTGGTTTCATTCGGCTGTCCCGCTGGCGTGACCGAAGTCACCACCGGCGCGGACCGATCCACTGTGTAGGTGCTGCCGCTGGAGAATCCTGCTGCTGTAAAGTTCCCCGCAGTGTCAAGGACCGTATCGTTATCCACAAAATCAAGGCGCAGGGAATCGTTCCCTGCCCCTGTTGCAACACTGATCGTGTAACTTGACCCGGAACCCGTGATGTTTGTCAGCGCCGCGCCAGCAGATGTGACCAGCGAAAAATCGCCCAAGTCCACGCCGGTGACGGGTTCAGAAAAGGTCACGTTGAAATCCACACTGGCAGCATTGGTGGGATTTGCCCCAAGGGATGTGATGGCTGTCACCGCTGGGGGCGTTTTGTCTACGGTGTAGGTCGTGCCTGCGGAGAAGTTCCCGTTCGCAGCGCCGACTCCGCCGAGGGGGATGCCTATGCCATTTAAGACTGAGTCGTTATCGGTCAGGTCGAGGCGCAGGGTCCCATCTCCAAAACCTGTATTGACTGTAACTGTGTACACATTCCCCGATCCGCTGACGTTGGTGATTCCAGCGCCATTGAGATTTGTGACGAGCGCAAAATCCGAAGCATCTACACCGCTGACCGCTTCAGAGAATGTGACCTGAAAATTCGCGGCGGGTGCATTGTTCGGATTCGCTTCAAGCCCGTTGATGGATGTTACTGTTGGCGTGCTGCCGCCAATGACATATTCATCCACGAGTTGTCCCGTGCGTGTAAAAAATTGAAACTTCATGGTCGTACTGTTGGCTTCCACGCGCATTGCGCCAAAATCGCCGTTGAAGCGCACCTGGCTTTGCGGGAGGATGTCTTGAAAATTATAGATCTCCGCGCCACCGATCCCATTCACAAAATAAGGCAGTCCATCCACCAGCAAACGCTCATAGACGTGGTCATGCCCAGCCAGTACCACATCCGCACCCCATTCCTTGAAGGGCCAACGCATATACTCCGTGGAACCGTGCCTGCCCGATGAATACGGAGCATGGTGCAAGACGACCACATTGAATTGCGAGGTTGATGCTGTCAGATTTTTACGCAGCCAGAGCCACTGTGCCGATTTTGGCATGACGCCATCGGGCTCGCTGCGGTCGCTGTTGAGGACGAAGAAGTGAACAGGTCCTTGAACGAAATCATAATAAGTGGGAATGCCGAAAAATTTGAGATAGGGATTGCCGCCAGATTCCCAATCATGATTTCCCATCGAAGGGTAAAACCGGCGCGTATCAGACCCGCTTCCATATTTTCCGCTGTAACGAAAAATATACTCATGGAAATACTGCCCGATATTGTTGTCAATGGTTTCCATGCCGCCGCTTGGGTAATTATTGTCGCCAAGCGTCACAATGAAATCCGGATTCCAACCCTTGATCAGGTTGGATACATCCAAAAGCGGCTGGCCCGCATGCCCGTAATCACCGATCACTGCAAAGACGATATTATTGCTTTGGGCGCTGGCGTTTGGCGTTCCTGTGGCAGAGATGAAAACACAAAGAAGGGCTAGGATGCCCAGAGTTCGTTTCAGCATGGCGTGCTCCTGTTTGTAACGTCATTATATTTTTACATCTCAGCATCCTCTTGAATGGCATGTAATTAATATGCTTTTGTTCCTGATGTAAAATGTTCCCAATATGAAACGACCCCTTTATTTGTTGTTCTCTCTTTTGATAGCTGCCTGCAACCTGCCCTCTTCAGCAGATATGGCTTCCCCAACAGCGGTCTTCATGACGGAAACCGCGCCTCCTTCCACGCCGACGCCTGCTCCTGTTTCGACGGCTTCATCTACGCCGTTGCCTCCCACACCAACAACGACTCCCATTCCTTGTGATCCCTTCACCGCCGACTACTGCATCAGCGATTGGACCTTCCTTTTCCAGCGTCCTATCTTCCCGCCCGGCACAGACCGCGTGGACATGTCCTACATGTACGCCTCCACCCAGAACGGCAAACGAGACCCGCACCACGGTGTGGAATTCCAAAATGAGTTCGGCACACCTGTCCATGCAGCGGGCGATGGGGTGGTGGTCTTCGCTGATGCCGATAAGACCACCAAGTTTGCCCCGTGGACAAATTTCTACGGCAATGTAGTTATCATTCAACATGCGAATGAGATGTACACCCTGTATGCCCATCTCTCCACGATCTTGGTGCAGGCAGGTGCGGAAGTGAAAACTGGAGATGTGATCGGTCAGGTTGGGGCAACAGGTGGGGCTACGGGTCCACACCTCCACTTCGAGGTCCGCAAGGGAAGCGACTATACCGAATATTTTTCCACCGAGAACCCCGAGTTGTGGCTCATCCCGCCAAATGGAATGGGGGCTTTATCCGTCACATTGAAGACCAGTTACGAAAGGCATTATGAGCAATCTCTAGTCATCTCAAAATATGCCGAGGATAGTGATGTCATCCTTTTTTCGTATTACGTGACAACTTATACCAAAGGCTTTGAACAACACCCCGAAGACCTGGTGCTGAACAGCTTGTCGCCAGGGCGGTACAAGATCGCATTCAGTGATGCGAGCGGACTGCGTGAGCGGTTTGTAATGGTGGAGGAGGGCAGGCTGACTGAGACGGTTTTCGAAATGAAATAAAAAGAGCGCGCCCTGTACAAGGCGCGCTCTTTTTTCGTGAATGTTTTTCGAATTAGACCGGTACGGCAGGCACCATGAGCAGGTACACGAGTACACCAGCAAACAAAGCGATCGTTCCGGCGATCGAGAAGAAAAAGCGCATGTTGCTTTCCGCTTCGAGCAGAGACGCCCAAGCCACAAATGCCAACCCGAGCGCTGCAACAAGCATAACCAGCTGGAGTTGGTCGCCACGTTCGTCGAACTCTGAAGCAATTTCAAAGTTGCTGTCGGAGCTATCCCAGTATGTGTAGGCGTCAGCGTACATGGCGTCATAGTAGGCTTCGCTCCACACGCCTTCTTCGCTTTCAAAAGCAGTGGTCAGCGCTTCTGAGAAGTTTTCCTTGTAGTAATCGGCAATGTCCTGGCGGTCGGTGCCATCGTTGATATACCAGTTGTCAAAATAGTTATAATCCTGGGTAATATCCTGATTTGCACGCAGGTATTCGGCGTTACCGTCGTTTAAGTCTTTCATGCCCTGAATTTCGAATTCGTTCTGCTTTGAATCTGCCATGGCTCCCTGATAGCTTACAAAAGCAGTGAACACTGAGAGAATGGCGATCATGGTCCCCAAAAAGAGCTCGTTGCTAAAGAACTTTTTCATCTAACTTCTCCTTTTTAGAATTGAATAACAGCCCTGCATTATATTTATATTTTGATAATTGGCAATCCACAAATTTGTTATAAAAATACCCTGTGTAACACAGGGTATTTTTGTCTTTTTTTACTCTTCCAGCGTACTGATGTCGCCTTCGGGCAGACCTTGTGCCCTTGCCTTTAACACACGCCGCATGATCTTGCCAGAGCGGGTTTTGGGAAGTTTGTCGAGGAATTTGACATCCTCAGGACGGGCAATTGGACCCATGTGTTTGGATACATGCTGGCGTAGTTCCTCTGCCAGCTCAGGCGAGGGCGCGAACCCGGCACGGAGTAAAACGAAGGTGTGTATCGCCTGCCCTTTTACATCATGGGGCAAGCCAATGGCTGCGGCTTCTGCTACAGCAGGGTGACTGACCAACGCCGACTCCACCTCAGCCGTGCCCAAACGGTGACCGGATACCTTGATAACATCGTCCACGCGTCCGATGATCCAGTAATAGCCATCCTTGTCACGTTTGGCAGAGTCGCCGGTGGTGTAACGCCCGGGGTATTTGCTCCAGTATTGGTTCACATATCTTTCATCGTCGCCGTAAATGGTACGCAGCATCGAGGGCCACGGACGGGTTAAGGTGAGATACCCCTCGGTGTCATCTGGCACGGGGTTACCCTGTTCGTCCACGATCTCGGCTTTTTGACCGAAGAAAGGTCGGGTGCCGGAACCCGGCTTGAGGGGAACAACAGGCGTCGGCGTAATTTGGAACGCGCCGGTCTCGGTCTGCCACCAGGTATCAATGATGGGGCATTTCTCCTTGCCAATCACGCGGTGATACCACTTCCATGCCTCAGGGTTGATCGGTTCGCCAACCGAGCCAAGCAAACGCAGCGAGGACAGGTCGTGCTTATTGGGCCATGACTCGCCGAAACGCATCAACCCGCGGATGGCGGTCGGCGCGGTGTAGAAGATGGTGATGCCGTAGCGTTCGATACATTGCCACCAGCGGTTTGGGTAGGGGAATGCGGGTCCGCCTTCGAACAAAAAGGAGGTTACACCCGCGATCATGGGACCATACACGAGGTAGGAATGACCCGTGATCCAGCCGGGGTCGGCGGTACACCACCAGCGGTCCATATCATTGACGTCGAAAGCGTATTTCAACGTTGAATAGGTTCCGACCATGTAACCGCCATGTGTGTGGAGGATGGCTTTCGGCTTGCCGGTGGAGCCGGAGGTGTAAAGAATGAAAAGCGGGTCTTCTGCATCCATCTCCTCAGTGGGGCATTTGCCGTTGGCGATGGGCAGCACACACAAATCGTGATACCAATGATCGCGCCCTGCTTCCATTGTCACGCCGTTGCCGACGCGTTTGACTACGATCACATTTTCAACCGAGGGGCATTTCTTGAGCGACTCGTCCACGATGGCTTTGAGTTCGACCACCTTGCCGTTCTGGTATGAACCGTCACAGGTAATGACCAGTTTCGATTTGCTGTCTTCGATGCGTCCTTGCAGCGAGTCAACTGAGAAGCCGCCGAACACCACCGAGTGGATCGCGCCGATCTTGGCGCATGCCAGCATCGCAAAGACAATCTCCGGCACACGTCCCATGTAGATGGTCACTCGATCACCCTTGACGATGCCCATGGCTTTGATGATGTTTGCCATGCGGGTCACTTCGCGGTTCATCGAGAAATAGGAGAATGTGCGTTCGTGTTTGCCGTCTTCTGATTCCCAGATGAGAGCAAGTTGATTTTTACGATGAGTTTTGAGGTGCCGGTCAATGGCGTTATGGACGATGTTCGTCCGCGCGCCGACAAACCATTTGTAGAATGGCGCTTTTGAGTCGTCGAGTACCTTGTCCCACTTCTTGTACCATTCCAATTCAGAGGCTTCCGCCGCCCAGAAACCTTCCAGGTCTTTCTCGGCTTTTTCTGCCAGCGCGTCCCAATCTTTTAGCCGCGCTCCTGCCACAACCTGCTCAGACGGATAATAGACTTCACCTTCCATTTCCTTCTTCTTCGCCATGCGTGCCTCCTGAGTTGAAAAAATATTGCGTTATTTTAATCCTTTTTTGTCACTCCACCCAATCCAAAATCTTGTAGTACAACCCTGCAAACGGCAAAAACCATGGACTTCCGTTATACAACCCTAGCGGTGCAGAGGGGAAACCAAACTTCGCAAACGGATGATTGTTGATGTTTCCTTTCATCATCGCCTCGGCAACCGTTGCGCCTAAATAGGTCGCCATCGCCACGCCATGCCCGGCGTAACCGAGTGAATAAAAGATCCCGTCATCTTCGCCAACGTGTGTCATCTGATCAAAGGCAAAATCGAGCGTGCCGCCCCACACATATTCCACTTTCACATCCTTCAATTGCGGGTACACCTGGAGCATCTCACGCCGCAAAATCTCGCCGCTTTGCGCGATCGTATTTTCATTTTCAGGAAAGAACGCCGCCCGCCCGCCGAAGATCATGCGGTTATCCCACAGCCGGAAATAATTCAGGAAATGCTTGTAATCAAAGATCATACGATTCTTCGGGCTGAGTTCGTGCGCCAGTTCATCCGAGAGTCTTTCTGTTGCAATAATGAACGACCCAATCGGGATAATTTTCTTTTGCAGCTTCTTTGTAATCCCGCTTGTATAACCGGATGTTGCCACCAAAACGGACTCTGCTTCTATATTGCCTCTTATTGTATGGATAAAAAACCGCCTCTCTCTCCGCTCGATCTTGGTGACACGCGCTCGCGCGCAGAGCGTTGCCCCCGCCCGAGCTGCCGCACCCGCCAACCCCGCCACATATTGAGCCGGGTTCAACCCGCCGCTGACTTCATCCACTAGCGCGCCATGATACACGTCAGTGCCGATCTCTGAGCGCAGGTCTTTTGGTGAAACCAGTCGCACATTGTGATTAAACTCCTTTGCCATGAAG
>JBAIYF010000078.1:0-3188 GCA_037916115.1 Anaerolineales bacterium | reverse complement strand
AGTTCCGTCGAAGCCAACGGCGACTCTGCCACGGTCAATAAGGAGTTTGCGGGCGGGGCGGGCGCGAAGTATTCCGTGTCCATGCCGTTCGTGGCGGGTGTGCAGTCTGCGCCGAAGCCGCCGCGCTATGCGCCTGTGAGCAAAGTCCGCCAGATGGCGCAATCTGCCACGGTGGAAAAGGTCGCTCCGTCAGGTGACGCGTCTTCGGGACTCGCATTCAAGAAGATGGCTCCGCCCGTGGTGACAGGTCATGCTGAGATGATCGAAGGTTCGTCGAAGGAAGTGGCGAAGAAGATCGTGGAATTGTTAAAGAGCAAGGGTCTAGCATAGCAGACGATAGACGACGGACGATTGACGATGGATTTTATGGTCTGTGGTCAATGGTCTATAGTCAATTGAGGAGACACGCAAATGAGTAATGACGTATTTGTAATCACCGAACACATGGATGGCAAGTTCTCTGATGTGTCGTTTGAAATGGTGGGAAAAGCCAAAGAGTTGGCGTCCGCTTTGGGTGGGCAAGCAGTTGCGGTCGTCGTCGG
The DNA here is from genome assembly GCA_037916115.1 of Anaerolineales bacterium. Lineage (GTDB taxonomy): Bacteria > Chloroflexota > Anaerolineae > Anaerolineales > Villigracilaceae > Villigracilis. Next base: position 2,646 of record JBAIYF010000078.1, on the reverse strand, counting down.
AGGCGGGGTTTCGTCCAATGTCTTCGCGTCTGATTCCACGATTCACATTGATGACGCGGCGCTATCGAACTTCAATCCTGAAGCGTATGGAAAGATCGTTGAGGCGTTGGTCAAAGAGAAATCACCGCGCGTGGTGATGTTCGGCTGGACGGTGACGGGTATGGATGTGGCGGCGTGGCTTTCTGCGAAAGTTGGGGCACCGTTGGCGGCGTATGCGAAAGATGTGCGCGTGGAAGGCGGCAGCATTGTGGTCAACAGCCAGGTGTACGGCGGCAAGTTGATGGCGGAAGTTGCGCCCGAAGGCGACATGGCGATCGTGGCGTGTTTGGCAGGCTCGTTCCCCGTGGAAGCGGGGCAAGGCTCGACGGCTGCGACGACGATGGCTTCACCCGTGGACGCGGGTTCGTTGAAAGTGAAATTTGTCGAAGCGATCAAACCCGCTGGCGGCGATGTGGATATTACCGCGCAAGCGAAGTTGGTTTCGATCGGTCGTGGTATCGGCGGAAAAGAAAATGTGGAACTCGCCGAAGAATTGGCGAAGGCGCTCGGCGCAACGGTCTCCGCTTCCCGCCCCGTGGTGGATGCAGGCTGGCTGCCGCGCACTCGTCAGGTGGGCAAGTCGGGGTTGAAGGTCAAGCCGAAGTTGTATCTCATGCTCGGTATCTCTGGCGCGCCTGAACATCTCGAAGGCATGAAGAGCGCCGAGTTGATCATCGCAGTCAACACCGATAAAAAAGCGCCGATCTTCAACGTGGCGCATTATGGTGCAACGGCGGATCTGTTCGAAGTGGCTGAGGCGATGTTGGAGTTGCTGTAGTTAGTAAATCGGTAGATTGGTAAATTGGGAATTGGGTTTTACCAATTTACCATTTCCTAATTTACCAATTACTTTCTGCGGGAGGGTACGTTGCTCACAACGATTGAAAAAATCATCTTCATTGTGCTGGCGATTACATCGGCGGGGTTCACATTTCATGGGTTCAAGACCATCATCGACTCGATCCGCAAGGGACGACCTGCGCCCGAATTGAAGAACATTCCTGCGAGTTTGCTCAACGCAGGTGTGAAGGTTTTGTTCCAGCAGACCATCTTCAAAGCGCGCAAAGTTTTCAGCACGATTCACATGGGGTTGTTCTTCGGTCTCATCACGTATGCATTCGTCAATCTCTTCGATGTGCTCGAAGGACTCATCCCAGGCTTCGACTTGGTCTATGGTGGCAAGCACATCCCCAACGCACCGACGGGACTCGTCAACACCTTCAATCTCATCGCCGATGTGATGAGCATGTTCCTCTTGGTTGCCATCACAGTCTTCTTGGTGCGTCGCTTCATCGTCAAGGATAAGGCGCTCACCTTCCGTGAGAACGTGCTGCTGAATCCGAAAGTCAAAGCGGGTGGGCAGGCGCGAGACTCGCTCACCGTGGGCGTGTTCGTCATCATGCATGTCGTCGCACATGTGCTCAGTCAAGCCTATCGCCTCACCGAAGGCACCGACCCGTTCATGCCGTTTGCAAGTTTTCTCAATTCCATTTTTGGCGCGTCTGAAACAGGCGTGCATGTGGCGTGGTGGGTCAGCATTGCCTGGGTGATGTTTATCATTCCGTATCTCTCGCGCAGCAAGCACACGCACTTTTTCATGTCGCCCATCAATCTCGGTTTGGCGAAACAAAATCCTCGCGGTCAACTCGACCCTGCGATTCCGTTGAAAGTTATCGAAGGTCAAAAGTTCGACCCTGGCGCGAAGGTCATTTACGATCTTGCGTGGACGCGCGTGATGGACGCCTATGCCTGTGTACAATGCAATCGCTGTCAGGATGTCTGCCCCGCGAATTTTTACGGGCGACCGCTCTCCCCTTCGGCTTTGGAAGTGAACAAGCGTTACCTTCTCAAGGAAGCGACCTTCGGCTCTCACCCCGAGAAGTTGCTGCTCCCGCTTACTGAGACAGTTATCTCCCCTGAGGCTGTTTGGTCTTGCACAACCTGTTACGCGTGTGTCCGCGTGTGTCCTGTCGGCAATGAACCAATGGCAGACATCGTGGACATCCGTCGGCGCATGTTGATCGACGGCTACGAAATTGACAGCGGCGTGCAGAACGCGCTTCAATCTCTCGCCACCAATGGCAACTGGATGAGCAAAGGCAAACGTCTGCGCGGACGCTGGGCGAAGGAAATGGAATTCCCCGTCAAGAACGCGACTGAAGAACCCGTGGAGCATTTATGGTTCGTCGGTGATACGGCTTCATTCGATGAACGTGTTGTGCCGAATACAAAAATGGTTGCGCGCATTTTCCAACAAGGCGGCTTGGACTTCGGCATTCTATACCAGAACGAATCCAATGCAGGCAATGACGTCCGCCGCGTGGGTGAAGAAGGTCTGTTCGAGCAACTCGTCGAGCAGAACATGGCAGCGTTCGGCAAAGCGCAGTTCAAGCAGATCGTCACCACTGACCCACACTCATTCAATACACTCAAGAATGAGTATCCGCAATTCGGCGGGACATTTGAAGTGAAGCATTACACCGTGACGTTGCTCAAGTTAATTGAAGAAGGCAAACTCACGATCAAGAATAAGTTATCGAATTACAAGGTCACCTTCCACGACCCGTGCTATCTCGGACGCTACAACGGCGGATTCACCGCTCCGCG
>JBAIYF010000077.1:0-3972 GCA_037916115.1 Anaerolineales bacterium | reverse complement strand
GCCCCAAGCGGAGTGGTAAACGCATACCAGCGCGGAATGCCCATGCCCTGCGCCACCTGCGAGCGGATGTACACCAGATACGCCCAAACAAACAAGGCTGTTCCGATCACCGCCAGCGCCATCCAACTGCCGCCATTGAAATACCACGCCAGTCCAAGCAAGGGCCATACCGGCAGGAAAAGCGCCGCCAACAATGCCAACATTGCTCCAAATGCCCCAAGCAGCAGCATGGACGGATGATCTCGCAAGCCGAGGTAGATGTTCTTTGTCCAGCCTTCCCACATGGTTTCAAGCGAGGTGTACATGCGTGTGCTGGCAACCAGGCGTCCATCTGCAACGACTAAACGATGACCATTCCACTTTACATTTTCGGAGAGGGCTTTATCTTCCACAATTTGGTCTTTGATTTTTTCATGCCCGCCGACCAGATCATAAATACTGCGCTTGATGAAGATGAACTGTCCATTCGCCACCGCATCGCGCCGGGATGGGTCGTTGACCTTGCGCGGCGAGAAGCCCACCGAGAGCGCGGTCATCACCAGTGGCATCACCGTCCGCTCCCAAAACGTGCCAAGAATTTGCCGCGTCATAATGGTGAACAGATCAGCGTTGGTTTCAACGGCTTTGGCATACACCGAGGAAAGCGCATTCGGTTCGAGAAAGGTATCGGCATCGACAAAGCACAACCACTGTCCGTTTGCAGCGGCAGAGGCTTGGTACAAGGCATGGGGTTTGCCTGCCCAGCCCTCGGGTAGGTTTGAGCCGTTGATTATTTTCAGTCTGTCATTCTGAGCTGCAAGACGGCGAAGAATCTCAGGAGTCGCATCGGTGGAGCGGTCATCCAAAACGATGACTTCAACATTGGGGTAATCCTGACAAAGAACCGCCTCGACACAACGCCGAATGTTGTTCTCTTCATTACGAGCCGGGATACACACCGAAACCTTCGGCGCGGACACGGGCGGCGGTGCGGACGTAACAACAATATCAAGATGATATTGGTTGTGAATCCAGTAGATGATGATGAGGGCAAGGAGAAAGAGGATGGTGGAGAGGATGAGGAAGATCATGTTGAATGTTCCAGGTCGCTGGTTGGGTTGCAAACATTCAACCTTAAACCTGCAACCTGTAACCTCTACCCGACTTACACTACCCGCACCGTTGAACCGCGTTCCGTCTTTTCGATTTCAATTCGATTCGGAAAGGCGTCTTTGAGTTCTTCGAGGTGGGTAATGATGAATATTTTTTCAAAATCATTCTTCACCGCGTTGATGGCTTCAACAAGGCGTTGACGTCCGAGTGCATCCTGCGAACCAAAGCCTTCATCGATCACCAGAGTTTGCAGACGTGCCCCTTTGCGCTGAGCAAGAATTTCTGACAGCGCCAGCCGGATCGCAAAGTTGACGCGGAAGGCTTCACCGCCGGAGTACATTTCATAATCGCGCATGCCAGAGGAATCGCTGATGTGAATGTCGAGCGTTTCTTTCAAGTCATCACGTTTCTTATCTCTGTATTCCGCCTGCGTTACGAACTGAATGGTCATTCTTCCATCGCTCAGGCGTTCAAGCAGGTCATTAGCCTTTTGCTGGATCTGCGGCAATGCCTGCTCGATCAGCAAGGCAGGCACACCGTCCTTGCTAAAAGCGCGTTCCAAAGACTTGTGTCGGCCAATATTCCGGTTGAGTTCCTCACGCTGGCGTTCATAATCGGCGCGGCGGTTGCGCAGGGTTTCAAGCACATCCACCCGCTGACGCGCCGCCCCGGCTTCGTCGCGCACGCGGTTTTCATCTTCACGCAACGAAAAGAGTTTACTTTCGGCTTCCTCAAGGCTTGGCGCACCGGCTTCAGATTCCAGTAGAACCTTCTCCGCTGCTGCCAAAGCATTTTCATGCTCCCCCACCTCAGCCTTCAACTTTTGACCTTCAACCTGCAACTCATCAATTTCCCTGCCGATGCGCTTGCTCAACTCCCGTGCAGACTCCAATTTGCGCGCCTCTTCCTCAACGCTGCGCAGTTCGAGTTCTTCCGCACGCCTGGCTTCATGTTCAGAAACGTCATAGCCGAGTTTGGCAAGTTCTTTATCCAGTTTTGCGAGCGCCTTCTGCGCATCAGCAGCATATTTTCCACTTTCCAGCGCTTTCCCAATTTCCTTTAAGCGCTTCGCGCCAGTCTTTTCCCATTCTTTATTCTGCTGCTGGATCGACTCTAACTGCAAGGTCAACTGTGAAATGGAATTCGAATATCGCAAACGATCATTTTCTGCACCTATTAATTTCTTGATACGCGCTTCATAATCCGCAATTTGCTCTACAAGTTCCTCAGCTTCTTTTTTATTCGCGCGGAAGGTGTCCCCTTTGTCTTTACCAGTCTGTTCCAACTCTTTCAGCGTAGATTTGCGATGGCTTTCGCTCAAGGGTTGCCCGCAAAGCGGACATTCCGCCCCATCAGCAACCGATAACGCATCAATACGGCTTTTCAAATCGTCCATTTCACGCCGCAACGACTCGTTCTCGGCTTTCAAACCTGCCTGCCGTTCGCGAGCTTCGTTCCGTTGATTTTCCAGTTCGGCACGTTCCTGTATCTTTGCTTCCGTCTCTTTCAGCGCCTCTTGAGCAGTATCGAATTGCTTTTCCAGGTTTTCAACCGTCGCCAACTGGTCACTGATCACTGAATACTGTTTACTGAGTTCCTCCCCCTCTTGTTCCAACTTTGCCTTCTCCACTTCGATCTCACGCAAAAGCGGCTGACGTTTCTCGTCGTGCTCGCGGAACTCCGCCGCGGTCTTATCCCATTCTTCCAATTCCTTGCGAACTTTTTGCCACGCCTTATAAGCAGACTCAATATCCTTCGCGCGTTCCACAAGTTCTACATACTCAGCACGTTCATTGGTCTTGACCGAAATTTTCCCCTCCACAGATGCCAACGCTTCACGAGTGCGGCGCAACTGAGCTTCAGCCGCAGTAACAGATTTTCTCTGCTCGTTGACCAAAACCGTGTTACGGCGAATATTCTCCAACGCAGATTCCTGCGCCTCTCTCGCCGCCGACAACTGCTTCAACGTCCGCTCCAATTCGCCCAAACGACTGCGTCGCTCATCCTCCTCAGCCAATTCAGCATCGATCTCCGCCACACGCCCATCGATCTCGTTGACTTCCGACTCCAGGTCGCGGCGGCGTGCCGCAGCACGTTCCTTATAGGTATCCCAGATCTCCAACCCAAGGATGGAGCTAAGCACCGCTTTTCGTTCACTGGCTTTCTTCTGGGTGAATTGATCGGCTTTCCCCTGCAAAAAGAACGAAGCGTTCGTAAAAGTCTCGTAATCGAGTCGCAGTGTCTGTTCAATCCGCGCCTGAGTATCACGCGTGGTCTTCTCGGTCAGCGGACGCCAATTCTCGCCATCCAATACTTGAAATTCAAGCACCGTGCTTTTATTTCGCGGCAGCGTCCGCTGCACCCGATAAACATTACCTTCATATGCAAAGGTCAACATCACCTCCGCCGCCTTCACATCCGGGCTGAGATTGATCACATCTGCACCTTTGCCGCGCGACTCGCCAAACAATGACCACGTGAATGCATCCAACAATGATGATTTTCCCGCCCCGTTATGACCGGAGATGCAGGCAAGGTCCACAGACGCAAAATCCAGTTCAACTGGATCACGATATGAAAGAAAACCGGCAATACGCAAGTTCAAAGGAATCATTATTAGCACCCAATCGCATGGATTATAATCGAACCACCATGTACGATGCCGAAACACCACAAACACGCCGCCGCCTCAGGCTCATAACAGCCATTCTCATCACCGTTCCCTGTTATTGTGCCGGGCTTGTCTTTCTCTCTTTCGCGCCCGACGCCAAAGACGCCACTCCCACTCCCAGTATCACCCTCACACTCAACGCAGCCTCCCAAACGGCGGCGGCAAGCAACACCCCCCCGGTCATTACGGGTTCGCCCACCAACACCCCC